>JAJTCQ010000005.1 GCA_021323315.1 Gaiellaceae bacterium
AGTCGGTCGTCGGGGTTCGGGAGCACGGTGGCGATCAGCCAGGCCACTGCGGCGGCGAGGACCGCGATCGGGGCGACGTCGAATGCCGACGCGCCCATGAGGAGCGAAACGAGCAGCACGGCCGTGAACGGGACCCGGAGCACGGCTGTCGTGCCGGCGGCGATGCCGGCGGCGACTGCGGGTGTCGTATCCAGCCCGGGGAGGATGTCGGCCGCGAACATCCCGGCGGCGACGCCGATCGCGATCGCCGGAAACACCGGCCCGCCTCGAAAGCCGGCGCCGAGCGACAACCCGTATGCGAGGCCCTTGGTCGCGACGAGGAGGATCAGCACGCCCGCCGATCCCTCCGCAACGACATCCGGCAGCTCGGCCTGACCGGAGAAGAGGACGAGGTCGACGGGCCGATCGGCGATTGCCCGGAACGCGACGGCCAGCGTGCCGACTGCGAGTCCGGCGACGACGAGCAGCGCAGCGGGGCTGAGAGTCGATTGCGCCGCGATGCCGTGTGCGAAGTGACGAATTCCCACGATGACGACCGCGATGACCACGGCCATGAGCAGACACCAGGCCAGGTCCGTCAGGCGCAGCGTCTCGTACGGCGGGAGAGAAGGCAGCGCCAGATTCGTCTGGTGCAGCCCGTCCCAGCCCGCGACCCCGGTGAAGACGACCGCGCCGGTCCCTGCCGCCACGAATCCCGGCAGCAGCGCGCGGCCGATCTGCTGCGCAGGAATCTTCCCGCTCGCCGCGGTCACCTCGAACAGGAGAAACGCTGCGATCAAAGGGCCGCCGAAGAGGGCAGCGACCGCCGCGAACGCACCTGCGAGCGAGAGCAGCTGAGCTTCCGTCCCCTCCAGTCGAATCAGTCGCACCGCGAGCGCGCCGAGACCGAGCCCGAGCGCGATCAGAGGAGCCTCCGGGCCGAGAACGAGGCCGAGCCCGAGGGTCGCGAGTGCCGCAGGAAGGATGCTCGCAAGCGCGATGGTGGGAATCGGGTCGGCTCCGAGCCCTTCCAGTGGCGAGTGCCCGCCATGGCCCGGCAACCGGACGGCGCCCGCGACCAGCAGCCCCGCGAGCCCCGGGACGAGGACCACGTACCACCAGGCGGGCTCGCTCCAGCCGAGCTCCTCGGGGATCACGTCCCACACGAGGTGGATCACGTCGTGGATCGCGGTCTGGAACAGCACGGCCGCGAACGCGACGGGCACGCCCAGCAGCGCCGCGAACACGAGGGTCCGAACGTATGCCGTCGCCTGCGAGTCGCGCATGGGCGGACACTACTGCCCAGCGGCGCACGCCACCCCGCTGCTATAGTTCGTGACGTTAATGATTAATGACGTTACGATTTCGCCGGAGACTGTCGCCGCAGACCTGCGTCCTGTCCTCCTCCGGCTCGCACGCGAGCTGCGCAAGGAGACGGAGCAGCTCGGCATCACGGCACGTCAGGCGACCTTGCTCTGGCTCGTGAAGCGGAGCCCCGGGCTCTCGCTGGCGGAGCTCGCCCATGAGGAGGGCATCTCGCCCCCGGCGATGTCCGGCCACATCGACCGGCTGGAGCGCGCCGGCCTGCTCGAGCGTGAACGCTCGAACCGAGACCGCCGGCGCGTCGGGCTGCGGCTCACGGACGACGGCGAGAAGCTCATGCGTCGGATTCGCGCTCGCCGGACCACCTGGCTGGCCGATCGCCTTCGCGCGCTCGGTCCCGCAGAGCTCGAGGCCGTCGAAGTCGCTCTGCCTGCGCTCCTGCGACTCGTGGATCCCGACGCGTGAGCACGCTCGCCTTCACGCTGCGCGCACGCACATTCCGCAGCCTGCGGCGCCATCGCAACTACCGCATCTTCTTCACCGGTCAGCTCGTCTCGCTCGCGGGTACGTGGATGCAGAACGTCGCCCTCGCCTGGCTCGTCATCGAGCTCTCCGGGTCGGCGCTGGCGATAGGTGCGCTCGCCTTCTGGCGCTTCGTGCCGTTCACGCTGTTCGGCCTCGTCGCGGGCGTGGTCGCGGACCGTTTCGAATCGAGGAAGCTGGTGATGACGACGCAGGCCGCCGCCATGGCGATCTCGATCGCGCTTGCGGTCGTGACGCTCACGGACACCGCGACGCTCCCACTCGTCTACGTCCTCGCGGCGCTCGGCGGCATCGCCCTCGCCTTCGACGCGCCGGGGCGACAGTCGCTGACCTTCCAGATGGTCGGGCCACGAGAGCTGCCCAACGCAGTCGCGCTCAACTCGGGGCTCTTCAACGGGTCGCGCGTCATCGGCCCGGCGATCGCGGGCCTCGTCATCGCCGCAGTCGGAACAGGCCTCTGCTTCGTCCTGAACGCCGTGAGCTTCCTGGCCGTCCTGACGGCCCTCGCGCTCGTCCGCGAACAGGAGCTGCGTACGGTGGAGAAGGATCCCTCGGCCCGCATCATCGACGGGCTCCGGCGCGCGTTTGCCTACGCATGGAACGACCCGCAGCTCCGCCTCGTCCTCGCGGTCGTCACGGTCGTCTCGACGGTCGGCTTCAACTTCCATGTCCTCGTGCCGCTGCTCGCGGCCGACACGCTCCACGTCGGGCCGGAAGGCTTCGGCTTCCTCTCGGCCTCCTTCGGGGTCGGCGCGCTCGCCGGAGCGCTCGCGGCGGCCACGTTCCGCCACGCGAGCTGGCGCCTGTTCGCCGTCGGCACGGCCTCGTTCGGCGTCTTCGCGCTGCTTCTCGCGCCGGTGCAGAACGCCTACCTCGCAGGCATCCTCCTGGTCGGGATCGGGGTCTCGTTCACGCTCTTCACGGCGAACGCGAACGCGCTCGTCCAGCTCGCCGCGCCGGATCACCTGCGCGGCCGGCTGATCGGCGTCTACCTCTTCGCATTCGTGGGCGTCGCACCGGTCGGGGGTCTCTTCGCCAGCTGGCTTGCCGAGGTCGGCGGCACGTCACTCGCATTTGCGGTCGCCGGGCTGACCGCGCTGGGCTCGATCGTCCTCGCGCACACGTGGAAGTCGCGGGCGACGGTGCCGGTCCCCTCACACGCCGGATAGGCCGCGCCGCTGCGGGCGCCGAGGCACGTGTGCGCCGGGTTGACGTCGAGCTTCCCCTCGACTCCGTGATCGCGAAGGACGGGGATCAGTACCCTCGGCCATGGCCGGACAGCCTCCTGGATGCGCTCGGCCCGCTGCGCGATACTCGGCGACGTGGACGCGTACCGCACGCCCGACGAGCGCTTCCGAGGACTGCCCGGCTACGCGTTCGAGCCGAACTACATCGAACAGGACGGCCTCCGCATGCACTACGTGGACGAGGGCGAGGGCGCGCCCGTGCTCATGCTCCACGGCGAGCCGACGTGGGCGTTCCTCTATCGGAAGATGATCCCCACGGTGGCGAGTGTCGCTCGCGTCGTCGCGCCCGACTACTTCGGCTTCGGCCGCTCGGACAAGCCCACCCGGATCGAGGATTACTCCTACGACTTCCACTGCGCGTCGATCGAGCGCTTCGCGGACGAGCTCGACCTTCGTGACGTCACCGTCGTCGTGCAGGACTGGGGCGGGCCGATCGGGCTGCGGCTCGCCGTGGAGCGGCCCGATCGCGTGGCACGGCTCGTGATCCTGAACACCGGGATCGGCGCGGGCCGCGCGCCGTCGGACGAGTGGCTCCGCTTCCGCGAGTTCGTCCGGCGGGTCGGCACCGACCTCGTGCCCGGTCAGCTCATCCGCATCACTTGCGTCGACGAGCTTGCGCACGACGTCGTCGAGGCCTACAACGCGCCCTTCCCGACATCCGAGTCGAAGGCCGGCATGCTTGCGTTCCCGGAGCTCGTGCCGACGGACATGGAGCATCCGAGCGCAGCCAAGATGACGGAGGTACGCGCCGCGCTCGAGGAGTGGGACCGCCCGGCGCTCGTCCTCTTCTCCGACTCGGACCCGGTCTTCACCCCGGCCGCAGCGGAGCGCATGGCGGCCCGGATCCCCGGCGCCGGCCGAGCGGAGACCGTCGCGGGCGCGGGGCACTTCCTGCAGGAGGAGAAGGGCGAGGAGATCGCCGACCGTGTCCTTCGCTTCCTCGCAGCCGACCCGGTGACGACCTGATGGGGCTCGAGCTGTTCATGGTGGGCGTCGTCGTCGAGGACATGCGGCGCGCGCTCGAGTTCTACCGCCGGCTCGGCGTGGAGGTCCCGGAGGGGAGCGAGGAGCTCGAGTTCGTCGAGGTGGAGATGAGCGACCTCACGTTCTTTCTCAGCACGACCGGTGCACAGGCGAGGTGGGATCCTTCGGCACGAGCGCCTGCGGCCGGCGGCTACCGGATCCTGCTCGAGTTCTACGTCGAGACGGCGGAAGCGCTCGACGCCAAGTACGCAGAGCTGACCGGCTACGGCTACGAAAGCCACTGTGCGCCGTTCGACGTAGGCCCGTCGACTCGTTTTGCGATGGTCGACGACCCGGACGGAAACACGATCCTGCTGTCGTCGGCGACGGCCGGCGGCTCGTGAGTCGGTCAGGTAACGGTCCAGGTATCGCCCGAGTGCAGGAGCGCGTGGAGCTCGCCCTCGCCTCTCGCTTCCCGTGCTGAGTCGAGCTGCTCTTTCATCAGGTCGTCGTAGACCGGCTGCTCGAGCGCCCGGAACACGCCCAGCGGCACCGCTCCGTCGGTCTCGTAGGTAATCCGCGACAGCGCAAACGCGAGGCTCGCCTGCGGATGCGCGACGTCGTGGGCGAGCAACGAATTCTCGCCCGCCTCGGCGACGTCGACCACACGCAGCGAACCGTCCGGGTACTGCTGCACGCCGCGCTCGGCCTCCTCGCCGAAGCGGATGCGCTCGCCGTGCTGCAGGTAGATCCGGTTGCCCTTGTTCTCACGCACGACGTCGAAGGCGCCGTCGTTGTAGATGTTGCAGTTCTGGAGGATCTCGACGAAGGCCGATCCGCGATGCCGCGCGGCGGCCCCGAGCACCTCCGTGAGCCCCTTCTTGTCGGTGTCGAGCGCGCGGGCGACGAACGACGCCTCGGCGCCGATCGCGACAGAGAGCGGGTTGAACGGATGGTCGAGCGAGCCCAGCGGCGTCGACTTCGTCACTTTGCCGAGTTCCGAGGTCGGCGAGTACTGGCCCTTCGTGAGCCCGTAGATGCGGTTGTTGAAGAGGAGGATCTTCAGGTTCACGTTGCGGCGGAGCGCGTGGATGAGGTGGTTTCCGCCGATCGAGAGCGCATCGCCGTCGCCGGTGACGACCCAGACGGAGAGGTCGGGCCGCGTCACGGCGAGGCCGGTCGCGATCGCCGGCGCGCGCCCGTGGATCGAGTGCATCCCGTACGTCTGCATGTAGTACGGGAAGCGCGCCGCGCAGCCGATGCCCGAGACGAAGACGATCCGCTCGCGCGAGAGGCCGAGCTCCGGCATGAAGCCCTGGATGACGTTCAGGATCGCATAGTCGCCGCAGCCGGGGCACCAGCGGACCTCCTGGTCGGACTTGAAGTCCTTGGCGGTCAGCTGGACGAGATTCCCGTTGCCCTCGGCCATCAGGAATCCACCAGTGCCATGATCGCGTCCGCGAGCTCCGCCGCCCGGAACGGCCGCCCGCGCACCTTGTTGTAACCCGCCGCGTCCACGAGGTACTGCGCGCGGACGAGCATCCGCAGCTGGCCGAGGTTCATCTCCGGGATGAGGACCTTCTCGTACGCGCGCAGGACCTCGCCCGTGTTGCGCGGGAACGGGTTCAGGTGGTGAAGGTGGGCAGTGGCCACCTTGCGGCCGCTGGCCCGCACCCGACGCGCGGCCGCGCCGATTGCGCCGTAGGTCGAGCCCCACCCGAGCACGAGCGTGTCGGCACCGTCGGGATCGTCGACCTCGAGCGCGGGGATGTCGGCTGCGATTCCGGCGACCTTCGCGGCGCGCAGCCGCACCATCCGGTCGTGGTTCTCCGGGTCGTACGAGACGTTGCCGGTCTCGTCCTCCTTCTCGAGTCCGCCGATCCGATGCTCGAGGCCCGGCGTCCCGGGAATCGCCCACGGACGCGCGAGCGTCTCCGCGTCCCGGCGGTAGGGAAGGAAGCGATCGCCGTCGTTCGGCTCGGTCGCGAACACCGTGTCGATCGCGGGCAGGGAGTCGACGTCCGGGATGAGCCACGGCTCCGAGCCGTTCGCCAGATACGCGTCCGAGAGGAGGAAGACGGGCGTGCGGTACTTCACGGCAATCCGTGCCGCCTCGATCGCGGCATCGAAGCAGCCCGACGGCGTGGAGGCGGCCACAACGGGCACGGGCGACTCGGAGTTCCGTCCGAAGAGCACCATCAGGAGGTCGGCCTGCTCGGGCTTCGTGGGCATGCCGGTCGACGGGCCGGCGCGTTGAACGTCCACGATGACGAGCGGGAGCTCGAGGGTCACCGCGAGCCCCACCGTCTCGGACTTGAGGACGATTCCCGGCCCGGCCGACGTCGTCACGCCGAGCGCGCCGCCGAACGCCGCGCCCAGCGCTGCGCCCGAGGCCGCGATCTCGTCCTCGGCCTGGAACGTGCGGACGCCGAAGTGCTTCAGGCCCGCGAGCTGCTCGAGGACGTCCGACGCAGGCGTGATCGGATAGGCGCCGAGAAAGAGCGGTAGGCCCGAGAGCTTGCTGGCGGCGACGAGGCCGTACGTCAGCGCGGTGTTGCCGGAGATCTGCCGGTACGTCCCTGGTGGAGTCGGTGCCGGCGCGATCTCGTACGAGCTCGCGAAGTCCTCCGACGTCTCGCCGTAGTTCCAGCCGGCTCTGAACGCCCTCGTGTTCGCCTCGACGATCTCGGGACGCTTCGCGAACTTCGACTCGATGAACCCGATCGTCCCCTCGACCGGCCGGTGGTAGAGCCAGGACATGAGGCCGAGCGCGAAGAAGTTCTTCGAGCGCTCCGCCTCCCTCGAGGTCACTCCTTCGATCCCCTTGAGCGCCTCGACCGTCATCGACGAGAGCGCGACCGGGTGCACGTGGAAGTCGCCCAGCGAGCCGTCCTCCAGCGGGTTCGACTCGTACCCCGCCTTCTGGAGGTTGCGGTCGTTGAACGCGTCGGTGTTGGCGATGATCATCCCGCCCTTCGCGAGGTCGCCGGCGTTGACCTTGAGCGCGGCGGGGTTCATCGCGACGAGCACGCTCGGCTGGTCTCCGGGCGTGAGGATGTCGTGGTCCGCGAAGTGGACCTGGAACCCCGAAACGCCCGGAAGCGAGCCGGCGGGCGCGCGGATCTCGGCCGGGAAGTCCGGCAACGTCGCCAGGTCGTTCCCGAAGACCGCGGTCTCCGACGTGAAGCGATCCCCGGTGAGCTGCATCCCGTCGCCGGAGTCGCCGGCGAATCGGATCACGACCCGCTCGAGATGCTCGACGGGCTTGCTCGTTGCCACAGTCGAGGTATAGCTGAAGCGCGACGGCCGAGAGTGGACGGCGGTGGTAGCCAGACCGGCCGGCGAAGCGGCCGCTTCAGGGATCTTTCGCGCGAGCGGGCTCCGCGCAAGCGGACTTCGCTTGCTGCGGGAAACGCGGCTCAGCTGAGGCGGTAGACGATGCGGCCGCGGGTCAGATCGTACGACGAGAGCTCGATGCGAACGCGATCGCCCGGGAACACCCGGATCCGATAGCGCTTCATCCTGCCCCCCATGTAGCCGAGCGCCTCGTGCCCGTTGTCGAGCCGGACGCGAAACATCCGGCTGCGGAGGGCCTCGATGACCTCACCCTCGACCTCGAGCTTCTCTTCCTTCTCTTTCATCCAGAGCTCCTTGTGTCGGGGAGAAAGAAGCCGTGGCCGCACGAGCGGCCACGGCTGTCAAGTCCTTACGACGCGACGGGAATGACGTTCGTCGCCTCGGGGCCCTTCTGACCCTCGCGCGGCTCGAACTCGACGCGCGAACCCTCGGAGAGGCTCTTGAAGCCATCACCGGCGATGTTCGAGAAATGCACGAAGAGATCCTTCGCGCCGTCGTCGGGGGTGATGAAGCCATACCCCTTGCTGTCGTTGAACCACTTCACGGTTCCAGTTGCCATAGAAAAACACCTCCCTTACCAACTCACGAACGGGTAAGGAAAGCGCACGCGCAGACCGGACTCGCTCTTGATTTAACGCGCGGAACCTTAGCAGTAACCGCGTGCGCTAATCGGCCTCGGCGAGGAGTGCGCGCACGTCGAGCGGTGCCGTGAACATCCCCACCGAGCCGTCCTCGTTGCGCGGCCACTCCTCCTTCGGACGGTCCCGGTACAGCTCGACCCCGTTGGCGTCGGGATCGCGGAGGTACAGCGCTTCCGAGACGCCGTGATCCGACGCGCCGTCGAGCTGCACGCCGGCGTCGACGAGACGCCTGAGCGCGTTCGCAAGCGTCGCTCGGTCGGGATAGCGGATTGCGACGTGGTAGAGGCCCGTGTGGCCCGCGGGAGGAGGCGTGCCGCCCTGGGACTCCCACGTGTTGAGCCCGATGTGGTGGTGGTAGCCGCCCGCGGACAGGAACGCCGCCTGCGTGCCGTAGCGGGCCTGCTCTTCGAAGCCGAGGACGCCGCAGTAGAAGTCGACCGCCCGCTCGAGATCCGCGACCTTCAGGTGGACGTGCCCGATGTCGACGCGGGGATCGATGCTCACGGCGGAACCGTAGCGTCCTCGCCCGGCTCGACCTCGACGCGCGGGAAGCCGAGAGCCAGTCCCGCCGCGAACCACACGGTGAAGGCGAGCCAGTGGATGCCGATCACGTCCGTCTGCAAGGCCAGTGCGAGTACGGCGGCGAACGCGGCGGCGAGCCAGGCTTCGCGACGCCACAGGCCCACGAGAAGCGCGAGGCTCCAGAGGCTGAACGCGGCGACGCCGGCGATGCCCGCATCCACCCCGAGCTCGGTATAGGTCGACTCGCCCGCGCGGATCTCCACACCGGTGCGCTTCGCGACGACGCCGGCATTCCCGAGCCCGAAACCCTGCGGATGCTCGCGAACGACACGGGCCCCCTCCCGCAGGTTGCTCCAGTGACTCTCCGTCGACTCGTCCTCCACCGTCGGGAAGCGCCCGCCGCTGATGCCGCCCTCCTGCTCGGCGTTGGCGCGCAGCCAAGCGAGTTCGCCGGGGGTGTAGCTCGTCGACGGGCCGACGGCCGGGTACGCGACGACGAAGAGCGCGCTCGCGACGACGGCTCCGGCCGCGATCGCCGCCGGGAGGACGCGCCGCTGCGCGATCGCGAGCACGACCAGCCCGAACGCGAGCGCGGCGAACGCCGCCCGGGTGTGCGTGAACAGGAGCGCGACGTACAGCAACCCGCCCACGAGACCCCACCACCACCGGGGTGGGCGGCTCACGACGTAGATCAGCGCGACGACAAGCGTGTACGCGCTCGCGAGCGGCGAGAGGAACGTCGACACGAGCCGCCGGATCGGGTTGTCCTCGTCGCCCGTGTTGTAGACCCAGTTTTCCGGAAGCCCGGACAGCCCCTCGTACTCGAGGCCCAGCTGCTCGGCGAACCATCCGGGCACGCCGGAGTCCCTCCAGGCCTGCAGAGAGACGAACGCGATGTCGAGCAGGCCGACCACGGCCACGACGACTGCCGACAGCACGATCAGCCCTCCGACCCGGCCACGTTCCTGCCAGGCGACCGCGACGAGCCGACCGAGCGCGTAGCCCGCAACCGGAAGGAGGTGATGTCGGAGCGCGAGCAGTTCGCCGCGAGCCGTCGCCTCGCCGCCGAGCACGTCCTGGGGTATCAGCCAGTAGACCACGATCACGGCCGCGTAGCTCGCCGCCAGCACGTCGGCGACGGCGACCGCCGGCAGGCGGCGCACCTTCCACGAGACGACGAGCAAGGCCACGAGCAGAAGAGCCTCCTTCCACGCGGCCGCGACGTCGAGCGTCGTCCCGCGAACGCCGAGCTCCCACAGCTGCGCCATCGCGACGTTGTGGAGAACGAGCCCCACCACGAGGACGCCGGTCACGATCCCGATCAGGCCGCGGGCGCTAATCGACGATCGCCACCAGTGTCAAGCCCAGCCCGACGATGCGCACGCGGCCGGGGAACAGTGACGCGAAGGTTTGCCGCGTCAGCAGCTCGAGCTCGGTCGCGGACTCCTTGCCGGCGACGCCGTAGACGCGGTGCGAGATCGCAGCGGGCAGCCAGTGGACGAACGGCAGGCGCGTGTGCACCTCGACCGGAAACCTGCGATTGGGCGTGGTCAGGAACACGCGTCGCCCGACACGAAGCGCCTCGGAGACGAACCGGCGCTGGCGCTCGCGACCGCCGACGTGCTCGATCACGGCGTTCGAGAAGACGATGTCGAACTGCCCGTCGGCGAACGGGAGCGCGCAGGCGTCACCCTGGACGTACTCGATCCGGGGGTAGCGCGCGCGGAAACCAACGCCGTCATGGAGCCCGAGCGCGGTGATCCGCTCAGGCCACGGATAGTGCTCCTCGAAGAAGTTCATCGTCGCGCAGCCTCCGCCGTCCCCGAAGCCGCGCTCGTCCGCCCCGACGTCGAGCACGGAGGTCTCCGCGGTGGGATGGAGCTCGTCGAGGAACAGCTGGAGCTTCCGCTGTCGCGAGCGGAGCGAGATGGCGTCGGCGAGCCGCATCGCGTGGAAGTATCCGGTCCGCGGGGGCCAGTAGGGTGGCTCGATGGTCGAAGCGGTGCTGAGAGCAACGGGCCCGTACTCGCTCCGACTCACGGCTCGAACGACTGCGTGGCAGGCGAAGCTCCCCGGCGGACGCTGGGCGGCGGCACGTCAACTGCACGACGGACGCGTGGTGATCCGCGCCTCGTGTGAGCACGCCGTCGAGCACGCGCGCTTCATGCTCGCCCTCGACGACGACACGAGCGAGTTCCACCGGCTCCACGCCCGAGACGCGCTGATCGGCCCCGCGGTCCAGCACCTCCGCGGGATGCGCACGCGGCGCAAGGCGACCGTGACCCACGCGGTGATCCGGGGCGTGTGCGGGCAGTTGATCCAGGCGTCGCGTGCGCTCCAGATCGAGCGTGCGATCATCCGAGTCTGCGGCGAGGATCCTCCGTCGCGAGTGGCGCTCGCGGGCCTTTCTCCGGCACGCATCGTCGCGTGCGGGCTCGCCGGAGGCCGCGCGGCGACGCTCACACGGCTCGCCCGCACGATCGATCTCGACGACCTCCGCGCCGACGACCGCGCGCTCGAACGGCTCGGACGCGAGCGCGGAGTCGGGCCGTGGACGGTCGGCGTCGTCGCGCTGCAGGGGCTCGGCCGCTACGACGCGGGCCTCGTAGACGACCTCGCGCTCGTCAAGCTCCTCGCCTCGCTCCGGCGTCGCTGGCCCGAGCCCGGCGAGACAGCGGAGCTGCTCGCACCCTACGGTCAGTGGCAGGGGCTCGCGAGCGTCTTCCTCCTGCAGGGGTTCAGGCGTGGCCTCGTGCGCGGCGCGAGCATGGATCGCGCACGGCTCGTTCGCAGGGCATCGCGAACCGCCGCCTGACCGGCCGTACACTCCGCGGATGGTCGACACGCGGAAGATCGCCATCCTCGGCGCCGGCCGGATCGGCGAATCGCTCATCTCCGGGCTGCTCTCGTCGGGGTGGCGCCAGCCGTCCGAGGTCGCCGCGACGGCGCGCCGCACCGAGCGCGTCGCCGAGCTTCGCGAGCGGTACGGGGTCGACGCCACACTCTCGAACCACGACGCCGCGGCTGGAGCCGCGCTCGTGGTCATCGCGGTGAAGCCGCAGGACATCGAGGGCCTGCTCGGAGAGATCGGCACGTTGATCCTTCCGGAGCAGACGGTCCTCTCAGTGGCGGCGGCGATCCCCACGTCGCGCATCGAGAGCCGGCTCGCCGACCGCGTGCCGGTCGTACGAGCGATGCCGAACACGCCGTCCACCGTCCACGAGGGCATCGCGGGGCTCTCGGCCGGAGCGCACGCCTCCGACGAGCACCTCGACCTGGCCGAAGAGGCGCTGTCGCACCTCGGCGGCGTGATTCGCGTCCCCGAGAAGGCGCTCGACGCGATCACGGCCGTCTCGGGATCCGGCCCCGCGTACTTCGCGCTCCTGGCTGAGGCGATGATCGAGGCCGGCATCCTCCTCGGCCTCTCGCGCGAGATCTCGACCCAGCTCGTCGTGCAGACGATGTTCGGTACCGCCAAGCAGCTGCGCGACGAGAAGATGCACCCGGTCGAGCTCCGCGAGATGGTCACATCTCCCGGCGGAACGACGATCGCCGCGATCCGTGAGCTCGAGATGGCCGGCGTCCGGGCCGCGTTCCTGAACGCGATCCAGGCCGCGATGGTGCGGTCTCGCGAGCTCGCCGCCGGCGAGCCGTAGGGGCTAGCCGGGCAGAACGGCAGAGTCGAGCGCGATCACGATCCAACGTTCGGCGGCGAGCGCCTGGAGCGCGAGCACGGTGTCCGCCACCGGAATGTCCTCGAGGTAGGCGTCGCGCGCCTCGAAGTCGGCGACGAGCGCGCGGATCGCCGCCTCGTACGCCGCGGCGTCGCGTGCCGCCAGCGCCACGAGCGAGTCCGTCACGGCAGGCGGAATCGACTCGGCGTCACTGAGCGAGTCGGCGAGCGCAGCGGCCTCGTCGTCGTGCCCCAGAACCAGCTCTGCGAGGGCCGCCGCGTAGCGGCCGATGGGGCTCTCCGCCGCGGCGGCGCCGGCATCGAGCGCCCACTGCGCGTCGGCGAGAGCACCTTCGAGGTCACCGGCGATCAGCCGCGACTTCATCGCGCCGATCGGCCGCCCCCAGCTTCCCGGTGGTGCCTCCGGCCAGCTCGCGCGATACGTCTCGGCCGCACGGAGCAGCCACTCCCGCGCCTCCTGGCGCCGACCGAGCATGAGCAGTGCCAGACCTGCCGCCCACGCCGCGTTGCCCATGCGTGTGAGCTGCCGCTGGCGCTCGTCGCCCTCGTCGGGCAGGCGAACGGTGCCGTCCTCGTAACGCCCCTGCGCCGACGCGGCGCGTTCCTCCCAGCCGGTCATCCCGCCGAAAGTATCGTCTCGTCGTGGCCGAGCTCCGCGAGGTGGTGTACGTCGACGGTGTGCGCACGGCGTTCGGCCGCGCGACGCCCGACGGCCTGTTCGCGAGAACCCGTGCGGACGACATGGCGGTCAAGGCAGTTCGCGAGCTGCTTCGGCGCAACGAGCAACTTCCTCCCGAGCGGATCGACGACGTCGTCTTCGCCGCAACCGCGCAGGTCGGCGACCAGGGGCTGACGCTCGGGCGTGACGTCGCGCTCCTTGCTGGTCTGCCGACGACCGTGCCGGGTTTCGCAGTCGACCGCATGTGCGCCGGCGCGCTGACCGCGACGACGGCGGGCGCCGGCGAGATCGCGATGGGCGCCGCCGACGTCGTCCTCGTGGGGGGCGTCGAGCACATGGGCCACCACCCGATGGGCGAGGACGTCGACTTCAACCCCCGCTTCGTCGCCGAGCGGCTGATCGACGAGTCCGCGGCGGTGATGGGACAGACCGCAGAGAACCTGCACGACGAGCTCCCCCACCTGAGGAAGGACGCGTCCGACGCCTACGCGGTCGAGTCGCAGCGCCGTGCGGGCAAGGCCTGGGACGCGGGCGTGATGGACGAGATGGTGATCCCGATGTCCGTCTTCACGGACGAGGGCTGGAAGGTCGCCGAGCGAGACGAGTTCCTCCGGCCGGACACGACGATGGAGGCGCTCGCGACGCTACGGACCCCGTTCCGCGCGGGGGGCCGAGTCACGGCCGGCAACTCCGCGGGCCTGACAGACGGCGCGACCGCCGCGCTCGTCGCCTCCCGGGACGCAGCCTCGGAGCTGGGCCTCGACGCGAAGATGCGCCTCCTCGGCTTCGCCTACGCCGGCGTCGAGCCGCACCTCATGGGACTTGGACCGATCCCGGCCACCCGGAAGGTGCTCGCGCGCGCGGGCCTGACGATCGACGACGTCGACCTCTTCGAGCTGAATGAACCTTTCGCGGTGCAGGTGCTGAGCTGGTGCGACGGCATCGGCGTCTCACCGGACGATCCCCGCCTGAACCCCTACGGCGGCGCAATCGCGTGCGGCCATCCGCTCGCTGCGACCGGCGTGCGACTCATGGCGCAGCTCGCGCGTGGCTTCCGTGACCGGCCGGGCTCGCGTTATGGCCTGACCGCGCTCTGTATCGGCATGGGCATGGGCGCCGCGGTCCTCTGGGAGAACCTGCAGAACAGTGGCTAGCCCGACCGAGTTCAAGCTCCAGCGCCTCGAGACACGCGTCGGCCCGATCGCGCTTGTGACGATGGACAACGGCGAGGACTGGCAGAAGCCGAACACGTTCGGCGAGGCCGCGCTGCGCTCGCTCGAGGGCGTACTCGACCAGCTCCGCTCGCGCGAGTGGCGCGGGTTGCTCCTCACGGGCAAGCCGTTCGTCTTTGCCGTCGGCGCAGACATCGGCGAGTTCGGCGAGATCACACCGGAGCGGGCGCGCCTCGGCGGGCACGCGGGGCACGAGCTCTTCGGCCGCCTCCGTGAGCTGCCGTTCGTCACCGTTGCGGCGATCAACGGCGCCGCGCTGGGCGGAGGCGTCGAAATCGCACTGCACTGCGACTACCGGACGATCGCGTCGTCGGTACGCCACTTCGCCTGCCCCGAGGTCTTCCTCGGACTCATTCCCGGTTGGGGCGGCACACAGCTCGTCCCGCAGCTCGTCGGCGCCGAGCAAGCCGTGACGTTCGTCGTCGAGAACCCGCTACGCCAGAACCGCATGCTCGACGCGCGCCGCGCGTTCGAGGCCGGGTTCGCCGACGTGCTCGTCGAGCCGGTCGAGTTCCTGGACGAGTCGCTCGCCTACCTGCTCGAGAAGGTCGGGGAAGGCGCGGGCAAGCGCCGGCCGGCAGCGGACCTGTCCGACGCGGCCGAGGTGTGCCGCAAGGCGCGCTCGCGCCTCGACGGCCAGGTGCACGGCGCGACGCCGGCCCCCTACCGCGCGCTCGACCTCATCGAGGGCTCGGCGACGTGGTCGCTCGAGGAGGGCTACCGCGCGGAGGAGGAGGCGCTCGCCGAACTCCTGCCGGGCCCGGAAGCGCAGGCGTCCGTCTATGCGTTCAACCTCGTCGAGCGCCGGGCGAAGCGCGGTGTCGGCCTGCCCGACGCCGAGCCGCGACGCGTTCGGAAGGTCGGCGTCGTCGGCGCCGGGCTCATGGCGCGGCAGCTCGCGCTGCTCTTCCTGCGCCGCCTCGAAGTCCCGGTCGTGCTGCGCGACCTCACCCGGGAGCAGGTCGACGAGGCCGGCGCCTGGATCGCCGACGAGCTCGGCGAGCTCGTCCGCCGCGGCCGGCTCGCCGAAGGCAAGTCCCGCTTTCTCGGATCCCTCGTAACCGGCGGCACCGAGTGGGAGGTCTTCGCCGAGTGCGACCTCGTGCTCGAGGCCGTCTTCGAGGAGATGGCGGTGAAGAAGGAGGTGTTCGCCGAGCTCGAAAGGGTCGTCGCGCCCGAGTGCGTCCTCGCGACGAACACGTCTTCGCTCTCCGTCACCGAGATGGGCGCCGACCTCGAGCACCCGGAGCGCGTGGTCGGCATGCACTTCTTCAACCCCGTGGCGGTGCTCCCGCTCGTGGAGCTCGCGCGTACCCCCCACACGGACGACACGACGCTCGCGACCGCATGGGCTGTCACCAAGAAGCTGAGGAAGACCGGCGTCCTCGTCCGCGACGCTCCGGCGTTCGTCGTAAACCGTCTCCTCGGCCGGCAGGGCTCTGTCGTGATGCAGGCGCTCGACCACGGCAACACGGTCGAGGAGACCGACGAGGCGGTCCTCCGGATGGGCCTGCCGATGGCGCCCTCGGTGCTCCTGCAGCTCGTCGGCCCGCAGGTCGCGAACCACGTCCGGCACACGCTGCACGGCGCCTGGCCGGACCGCTATCCGCTCTCGGCGACCCTGGAGAGCTTCGCCGACGGCGGCGACGCGCCCGTGGTCGTGAAGCACGACCCGAAGACGGTCGAGGAGCTGCATACCGCCGTGCTCGAGGCGCTCGCCGACGAGTCGCGGCACATCCTCGAGGAGGGCGTCGTCGCCGAGGCCGCGGACATCGACACCTGCCTCCTCCTCGGCGCCGGCTTTCCGTTCTGGCTTGGTGGGATCACGAAACACCTCGACCAGACGGGCGTTTCCGAGCGCGTGGTGGGACGGCCGCTCGCCGAAATTCGCTGCAGTTCGTAACCCTTCCACCGGTGGCTGAGGTATGCTGCGCGAGTACCGCTCGCCGGTGAACGGGCGAGCGCACCACTTAGGAAGGAGCGGCACGGCACAACGTGCTGCCTGAATGCCCGAGGCTACGACTATCCCGACGCTGACGTCGGACACATACGAGAACCTGACCGCTGCGGCACGTCGAGCGGAGTCCTGGTTCGGCGAGCCGTTCCTGATGCCGGACGAGGATCCCTCGCAGGCCCTCGCATCGGGCACGGCACGGCGTGCGGCGCTCGACGACGCGCTCGCCGAGCTGGACGCCGGCCTCGAGACCCCGTCGTCGCGCTGGAAGGTTCGCTACGGCCTCATGCTCGGCCTCGAGCGCGTGCTCACCGAGGATCCGCCTCACACCGCTACGGGAACCGAGCTTCGCCGTCACCAGGTCGACGCGCTCACGGGCATGCTCGCCGAGCTCATCGCGGCAACGCAGCGCCCGGCCGAGGACAACGGCAACGGAAACGGCCCCGCGACGAACGGCGCGCCGGCCGGCCCCGATGCCGACGAGGACGCCGACGACGACTTCGACGCCGGGTACATCGAGGACGAGCCGGTCGAGGAGGAGGTCGCCGGTGCGGATCCCGGAGCCGTCCGACGCTTCCGCTTCCGACACCCCACCGCGTCGGGCAAGACGATTGCAGCCGCGGGCTTCGTCGAGGCGGCGCGCCACCTCGGCATCCTGATCCTCACGCACCGCCGTCTCCTCGTCTCGCAGTTCAAGGGCGACCTCACCACGGAGGGCTACGGCGACCGCTTCACCGACGCGATCATGGCCGGCACGAGCGCTGCCCGGATCGACAGCCCGATCACGATCCAGACGTATGCGTGGTTCGCCCGCCACGGCACCGAACTCGACCGCAACGCGTACCACCTCGTGATCTGCGACGAGGCGCACACGGCTCTCGGCGAGAAGACGAGTGCAGCGATCCGCGCGTTCCCGGAGCCACTCTTCATCGGGATGACGGCGACCGAGCAGCTCATCGCGAAGCAGGTCTCGGACGTCTTCCCCGCCTCGGTCGACGATCTCCCTCTCGGAGACGCCGCGCGCCGCGGGCTCATCGCGCCACTTCGCTGCCTGCGTGTGCCTCCCGCGGCGGCGATCAACTCTGTTCCGATCGTTGGCGGGGACTTCGAGGAGCGCGCGCTCGCCGCCGCACTCGACCACCAAGCGCTGAACCAGGCAGCCGCGAGCCTCTACCGCGAGCGGTTCGGCCCGACTCCCGGGATCGTCTACGCCGCGGGCGTCGAGCATGCGTACAACCTCGCGCAGGAGTTCCGGGCCGCCGGCCTCAAGGCCGAGGCGGTCTCGGGCCGCACGCCGCCCGCACGGCTGGCGGAGACCCTCGCAGCGTACGAGCGCGGCGAGATCAACGTCCTCATCAACGCGATGCTGCTCGCGGAGGGGTGGAACTCGCCGCGGGCGACCGTCTGCATGCATCTCGCGCCCACTGCGTCGCGCCGCGTCTACCAGCAACGAATCGGCCGGATCATGCGCATCCACCCGCGGAAAGAGGCCGGCGTCGTCGTCGACTTCGTCCCGAAGAGCGCGACGCACTCCGAGCGGGTCGTCTCGCTCCACGCGCTTCTCGACTCCGACTTCTACCGCGAGGGCGCGCGCGTCACTCCCGCACCGAGGCGCCGCCAGCAGCGGCGCGCGCGCAGGAAGCTCTCACCGTTGCCATGGCTCGTACCGGTTACGCCTGACGTCGCTCGGCGGCTCGCGGTGATCCAGCGTGAGTGGCAGCGGATCGACCCGAAGTACCTCGACGACGACGAGCAGCGCTACTGGGCCACGATCGCCGGCCGTCAGATCCGGTTCGACCAGCGCGCGGAGTTCGCGAAGAAGTTCGCGGAAGGCCGCGCCACGAAAGGCGCGCTCGAGACGTTCCTCTCGACGTGCGCCGCGGAAAACCAGAATCGCAGGCTCCGGATGACGGCGCTGATGGACCGCGTCGCGACGCCGATCGACCGCGCGGACTTCGACGATCTCGTCACGCTCGTGACGCAGGCGCCGCCCTGGGACAAGGATCGCGCCGCAGGCGTTCGGATCCTCCTGCGCGCCATCGGGGAGGGAAAACCGCTCGCGCCGGATCAGATCCTCGCTCGGTGGACATGGCGCCTCGCCCGCGCCACGCGGAAGGTGCAGGATCGACGCGTCTCGACGGAGTTCCCCGAGGCCAAGCGGCTGCTCGGCGCAGCGGCGAACTCGCGCGGGTACAGACACGAGGAGAACGTCAACCGCCTCGTGCAGGTCGCGGCCGAGATGCCGCTTCCCGTCGGGGCGGCGCTGCTCGCGTCGGCGGACGGCTACACGCCGCGTGCGAACGCCGCGCTCGACCGCGCCCGCGAGGAGCTCGGAACGACCGCAGAGATCGCCAACGCGCTCGCCGACAACCTGCCGGTGCCGAAGCTCACGGCACGGAAGTCGCGGCGCCGCCGCCGTAAGCGGAAGACCACGGCACCAACCGAAGCCGCCGCAACGCAGACTGCCGAGACGCCCGAGACGGTCGAGCCGGACGCACCACCGGCCGTGGAAGACGCAGCGGCGTAGCGATCAGCCTCCGCCGCTGCGCGGCGGATCGTCGTCTGCCTCTCGCTCCCGCAGGTAGCGCGTGATCTCCGCGGCCAACGCGTCGCCGGAGGGGAGGTCGTCGGACTCCTCGAATAGGTCGAGTGAGTCGGCGCGACGCTCGAGTTCCTCGACGTAGCCGGCCGTGTCGGCGTCCGTCGCCACGGCCTGCGAGACCTGCTCGACGTACTCGTCGGCCGCCTCGGCGAGCTCGTGCACGTCGATGTCCGTCGAGAGCACGCCCGCGAGACGCTCGCAGAGCGCCCTCGCCGCAGGTGGGCTCGGCGCGAGCTGCACGTAGTGCGGGACGGCCGCCCACAGGCTCACCGACGGAATGCCCGCGCGCCGGCAGGAGTCGAGCAAGACGCCGACGATGCCGGTCGGGCCCTCGTAGCGGGAGAGCTGGAGCCCGAGCTCGTCGACGAGCTTCGGGTCCGTCGCCGCGCCCGTGACGGGGGCCGGGCGCGTGTGCGGGACGTCCGCGACGAGCGCTCCGAGCGTCACCGCGAGCTCGACGCCGAGGTCGCCCGCGAGCTCGGTCACGAGCTCGCTGAACGTGCGCCAACGGTAGTTGGGCTCGACCCCGACGAGCAGGATCGCGTCGCGGTTGGCATCGGGGATGCGCGCGCGGTAGAAGGTGTTCTCGGGCCAGTCGATCTTCCGCGTGCGCCCCTCCTCGAGGGAGACCATCGGCCGGGTCGCCTGGAAGTCGACGAACAGCTCCGGGTCGATGTCCGCGAACTTGCGCGCGCCCCACAGCCGGGCCAGGTAGCCGGCGGCAAGCGTCGCGGCCTGGCCGCCGTCGTTCCAGCCGCGGAACGCGCCGATCAGAACCGGCCGCTCGAGGGTCGCCGGGCGCTCGTACATCCTGAGCTCACGCGCCACTCGACAAGCCTACTGACGGGTCAGCGGCCGAGGTGGCCGCCAGAGCGTGAAGGCGAGCGCCAGGGTGAAGGCCCAGATCGTCGCCGCCAGGACGACGTGGATGAGCACGAGGCCCCACGGCAGGGCGTTGCGGTACTGCACCTCGCCCAGGATGGCCTGCGCCACCAACGCGACGAGGAGCCCGACCCAGATCCGGAAGAGCCCCGGGTACGCGGCCCGGAATCTTCCGAGCAGCCACCCCATGACGAGGACTCCGATTCCGAACACCGCCGCCGCGCGGACGTGCACGTACACCGTGTCGACGATCCCGAGCCCGAGTCGCTCCACCTCCTCGCTCGACCCTGGGTGGGGGCCGGACGCAGTCGCGACCGCGCCGGTGACGACGAGCGTCACGCAGACCGGGAGACCGACCCATGTGACGAGCTGCCGCAGCCAGCTCGGCCCTGCGGGCGCGGCCAGCCCGTCGCGCAGGCTCCAGCCCTCGAGCACGGCGATGAGCGCGAGCCCGAACGCGGCCAGCCCGAGGAGAAAGTGCGTCATCACCGCGAGCGGATGGAGATCGAGCGCGATCGTGATACCGCCCATCGGGATCTGCGCGATCGCGACGAGGAACGCGCAGAGCGCGCTCCACCGGCCCCATCGCGAAAGCCCGGTCGTCCACCGCGAGGCGAGCCATGCGACCAGGGTGAGCACGATGCCGACGAGGGCCACCATCCGGTTCCCGAACTCGACGAACGCGTGGAAGCCCTGCTCCGGGTACGGCTTGTCGCCACAGCTGGGCCAGTTCTCGCAGCCGAGCCCGGAGCCGGTGAGCCGGACGAATGCGCCCGACGTGATGACCAGGAAGAGCGCGACGCACGACGCGAGCGCGATCCGCAGAAACGATCTCGCGGAGACCGACCGAGTCGACGCGACGGCGACCGCCACTAGCGGAAGAGAACCCCCGACCCGTCCACGACCTTGCCGATCCGCACGGCGAGAAGCCCCCCGGCGGCGAGTGTCGCCTCGAGGACCGGGGCCCGCTCGCCGGGCAGCGACACGAGCAGACCCCCGGCGGTCTGCGGGTCGTATCCGAGTGCTTCGGACACCTCGGACGCCTCGCTCGTCACGCGTTGGTCCGCGTACTCGCGGTTGCGGCGATCACCTCCCGTGCGCACGCCTCCTCTCGCGAGGTCGAGCGCGCCAGGCAAGGCCGGGAGCGAGTTCGAATCGATGACGACGCGCACGCCACTGCGCTCTGCCATCTCGTGCGCGTGGCCGAGCAACCCGAATCCCGTCACATCCGTCACGGCGCTCGGCTCGAACGGCCGGATGGCGTCGGCGGCGGCGCGGTTCAACTCGAGCATCGACTCGATCGCGGCGTCGAGGGCGCCGGCCGGAGAAACCTTGTCACGCTCCGCCTGCAGCACGATCCCCGTGCCGAGGCGCTTCGTGAGGAACAGGACGTCGCCTGCGCGGGCGCCCGCCTTCGGCCAGAGCCGATCTGGGTGCACCGTGCCGACGACGGCGAGGCCGTACTTCGGCTCGTCGTCGCGGATCGTGTGCCCGCCGGCGAGGATGGCGCCCGCCGCGCGTACCCGTTCGTCGGCGCCTGCGAGCACCTCGCCGAGCACCTCTACCGGCAACTCCTCCGGGAACGCCGTCACGGACAGCGCGAGGAGCGGTGCGCCGCCCATCGCGAAGACGTCGTTGAGCGCATTCGTCGCGGCGATCGCGCCGAACGTTCGCGGGTCGTCGACGACAGGAGGGAAGAAGTCGACGGTGAAGACGATCGCGCGCTCGTCGTCGAGGCGATAGACGGCCGCGTCGTCGGCAGGGTCGAGGCCGACGAGGAGGTCTTCGTCGTCCGCGGGAAGGAGGCCGGCGAGTAGCGTCTCGAGCCGCGCGGCGGAGTACTTCGCCGCGCAGCCTCCTGTGCGCGCGAGCGCGGTCAGCTCGAGGGTCTCCACGAAGACACTGTACGGAAGGAGATCGCGCGCGACGATCGAAGACCGCCGCTGGAGAGATCCATCCCCTTCCCCTCTCCCCTGATACAGCGGCCGCCGCCCCCTCGGCGGCCCAGGATGATGGGGAAACCTCCGGTTTCCCCATCATCCCCCTTCCCTCGTGCACTGTTGAGCCGCAGGTGGTCTGCGGGCGAGTGAATCGCTTCGGCCCCGTGGGCCGTGCGAGTACTCGATGTCCTGATCCATAGACTCGCGCGGTGAAGTCGGCACTCATCACCGGGGGATCCTCCGGCATCGGGCTGGCGATCGCTCGCGCCTTGCAGGAAGACGGGTACGCGCTCACGCTTGCGGCGCGCCGGCCCGAGCCGCTCGAGGCGGCCGCGGCCGAGCTCGGCGCACTGGCGGTGCCGGCCAACCTCGGCGACCCGGACGAGTGCGTCCGGGTCGTCGCAGCCCATGCCGCGCACCACGGTGGGATGAACGTCCTCGTGAACTCGGCCGGGATCGGCATCGGCGGCTCGTTCGCGGATCAGGAGACGAAGAAGATCGCCCTCCAAGTGGACGTGAACCTCACGGCGACGCTCGTCGTCACCCGCGAGTCGCTGCCTCTTCTTCGCGCGACCCGTGGCCAGATCGTCACGCTGGCCTCGATCGCCGGGACGATGCCAACACCGGGACTCACCGTCTACGGCGCGACGAAGGCGGCGCTGATCGCGTGGACGACCTCGCTGAACCGCGAGGAGTCCGAGCACGGCATCCGCGCGACGGCGATCTCGCCGGGTTTCGTCGCGACGCGGATGACCCAGTGGACCGGGCTGAGCGAGGACGAGCAGATCTCGACCGACGACATCGTCGCGCTCGTGCGCACGGTGCTCTCGCTGAGCCCGACGGCGCGCGTACCGAACATCGTCGTCGAGCGCGTCGGCGACGACTACTGAGGCTCCGGCGCCAGGTCATCACGGACGGCCTGCTCGAGCTCCTGCACGGAGACCGTGCCCTCGAAGCGCGCGGCGATCTTGCCGTCGGCTCCGACGAGGAACGTCCAGGGCTCCGTCGGAAGATTCCACTCCCGCATCCAGCGGTTGAATCCCTTCGCGGGATCGTTGTCCTCGAAGACCTCGACGTGGATGAAGCGCACGTTCTCGCCCTCGAAACGGCTCGACACCTCTTCGACGACGTCGACGACGGGCCCGCACGTTCGGCTGGAACAGAACTTCGGCGTCGCGAAGGTCACGACGAACGGCACCTTCGCCTCCAGGGATTCCGCCACCGAGTGGTGGAGGAGCGACTCGTCGGGCGGTGTTCGCGTGGTCAGACTCGACACGTTTCCTCCGGTCGACGAAAGCGTCGGCGTGTCGGACGCGATCGCGGCGTCACCGACGTCCGGCGCGTCATCCTCGGCGACCACGACGACGTTCCCGAGCGCCTGCACCTTCTCCGCGCCCCCCACCGGCTCGGCGAGCAGCCAGTACTTCCCTGGCCGGGTCAGCGGGAGGGTTGCGACGAAGATGTGCGTTGCGTCCGCCTCGTCGCCGCCGGGAAGGCCGATTCGCTCGAGCTTCGCCTCCTCCTCGAGGAAGGGCGGCGAATCGAGGGAGTTCGCGACCCAGACGCGGGCGGTCGGGAGCGCCACGACAGCGCCCTCGGCATCGACCACCAGGAACGAGATCCGGACGTCCCCGGGCTCGTGGTTCGCCGTGCCCGGAACGACCGCGACGTCGTCGCCCGGCATGCGCCAGAGCTCCTCGAGCGACGCGCCCGCTCCAGGCTCGGTCGAGCTCGACTCATCCGATCCGCCGCAGCCGACGAGAAGCACGCACGTCAGCGCAGTGAGTCCCGCGGCGGCGCGCATACGCGCCCGAGTGTAGCCCCGGAGCGCCTAGTTCCCGTCGGGCCAGGAATGCCAAGGGCGAACATGACCGAGCAATGCGGCGAAGAGCGCGAGGTTGACCAGCAGGAGCACGAGTCTGGGCTTCACGGCGACCTCCTCTCTCTTAGAAGCGGATTTCCTGGAGCGCCTCGGCGGCGTTCCGGTACAGACGTGCGGCCTCGCGGTCACGACCCCGCCGCGCCGCCAGATCTCCCAGTGCGACCCACGCCTCGGTCCGGTGGCTGATCGACGCCAGCTGCTCAGCCGCCGCGTCAGCCGCCCGGAAGCACGCTTCCGCCTCTTCCAGCTGCCCGCGCTCCATCAGCGCTCGTCCCAGAACGAGCTGCGACGGACAGACTTCGTGGAGGTAGTCCTCCCGACCCTGCACGAGCTCGAGCGCCTTTCGCGCCAGATCCTCTGCCTGGTCGTACTCCGCCCGGTTCAAGTGGACCCGGGCGATCCCCTCGAGCGCCTGCGCGGCGTCCGCGGGGGAATCCGTGTCGAGTGCCCTCGAGTAGGAGGCCTTGAGATGCTCGACGGCGCCGTCCTCGTCTCCGAGTAGAAGCGTGAGGCCACCGAGCATGAGCAGCAGTCGTCCGACGTTCCGCTCGTCGTTCAGGACGTCGTACAGCTCCTTCGCGCGCTGTGCGTAGCTGCGCGAGAGCACGTAGTTGCCCTGGCGCTGCGAGAGCAGCGAGGCCTGGAAGTACGCGTTGGCGATCGCCGAGCGATCGCCGAGATCCTGCGCCAGCTCGAGCGCCCGCCCCACGTCGTCGTGGGCGGAGGCGTAGTCGCGCAGCCGACGGTGACAACGCGAGCGGCGCTGCAGGATGTCGGAGCGAAGCAGGTCGCTCGGCAGTCCCGAACGCTCTGCCAGCGCGAGCGCCTCGTCGAAGAGCGCGATCGCCGTCGAGAGACTCGAAAGCTTGTAGCGACAGACCGCGAGGCGATAGAGCACGTCGGCGAGCTCGAGCTCCGAGTGCCCGTCCCGCTCGGCGATCTCACGCGCGCGGAGCAGGAGCTCGATGGCCTCCTTGACCTGCCCGAGCTCCTGAAGGGCCCACGCCTCACCGGTGAGAGCACGGAGCTCGAGCGGGCGCGCGCCCGTGCTCGCGACGTCGGCGCGAACCGCCGTGTAGGCCTCGACGGCCTCCTCGTAGCGGTGCGCCGCCGCCAACGCTTCGGCGCGCGCGAGCGACGCCTCGACCCTGGTGCGCTCGTCGGTCGAGATGCCGGACGCGAGCAGCGCTGGATCGACGCCGAGCCGTTCGGCGAGCCAGGCGACGGTCGCCTCCGTCGGACGTGTCTTACCGCGCTCGATCTGGCTGATGTACTCCTTGGAGAACCGGTCGCCCGCGAGTTGCGTCTGCGTCAGGCCGGCCGCGACTCGGAGCGCACGGACGCGCTCGCCGAGACGAGCACCGGGCCCGGTCGACGGACCAGAGTGGGTGACGGTGTCGAGCATGACTTCTTCAGTCAATCTGCAATTCGCGTCCGCCGCGCTCCCCTGGACAGGGGATGCACGGGTACCGCTTTCGAGTGAAGTAAGGCTAGCCCAAATCACTTGACCTGGCTACTTGACTTTCCCGGACACCACTCCTATAGTCAGGCCCACACCGCAGACGATCGGACGCCAGATCGGATGCGCGGGCACCACCGCCGGACAGCAGGCGGCGCAGGATGAGCGTGGCTGGGCCGCAGGGCCACGATTCACCGGCTTGCCTGCCCCGGGAAGGGGTCGCCTCGAACGGGAAACGCCCCCGGAGCCGCAGCCGGGGGCGTTTTCAGTTGGCGGGGGAAACCATGTCCCCGCCGGCCCCCTTCTTCTTGCCGTGCACGTCCGTGACCTCGGCTGGCCTACGGCCGAATGAGTCCCCCTTCGGCCCTCGGGTGCCAGCGACGCTCGGCGCTACTCGGTGAGGGGCTCGGCCGCGGTGCGCTCGGTCCGTCTCGCTTCGTCGTGCGGGCGGACGAGCGTGAAGGCGACGACGGCGCCGACGACTGCGATACCAGCGGCGACGAGGAGCGCGCGCTCGAAGCCGCGCATGAACGCGTCGACCGACACCTCACCGTCCGCTTCCGCGGCCACGATCGCTCCCATGACCGCGATCCCCATCGTGCCGCCGACCTGACGGGCGCTGTTGAGTACTGCGGAACCGACGCCCGCCTTGTCGACCGGGACGCTGCGTGTTGCGGCGGCCGCGCTTGGAGTCATCGTGAGCGCCATGCCGACACCACCGACGATGAACGCGGGCAGGAGATTCCAGAAGGACGCGTCGTCGCTGAGCCTCGAGAACATCGTGAGGTGCAGCGCGAGCAGGAGCATGCCCACGGTCATGAGAGCCCTCGACCCGATCCGGTCGCTCATCCGTCCGGCCACGGGTGCGACGAGGATGATGAGAACCGTCATCGGCAGGAATGCCGCGCCGGTCTCGACCGCCGAGTAGCCGAGAACGTTCTGCATGTACAGCGAGACGAAGAAGAAGACGCCGAACATCGCGAGCGCGACGAGGAGAGTGACGAGGTTCGCGCCGGTGTACGTGCCGCTCCGGAAGAGCTCGAGCGGAAGCATCGGATCGCGCCGGCGCCGCTCGATCACGACGAACGACACGAGCGAGACCGCCGAGACGACGAATGCGCCGACGATGCGCGCCGACGTCCAGCCGTAGGTGCTGGCCTCGATGAGACCGTAGGTCAGCGCGAACAGCCCGACGGCGGAGGTCGTCAAGCCCGGGATGTCGAGGCTCGCATGCGTCTCGTCACGCGATTCGTCGATGAAGAGGAAGCTCGCGACGATGCCGAGAGCTCCGACCGGGACGTTCACGAAGAAGATCCAGCTCCAGTCGACGTGCTCGGTGATGAGCCCGCCGACGAGCGGGCCGATGGCGAGTGCGAGCGCAGAGACGCCGGCCCAGATCCCGATGGCGGTGCCACGCTGGCGGGGCGGGAAGGTCGCGGCGATGATCGACAGCGTCGCGGGGTTCATCAACGCCGCTCCCGCACCTTGCAGGACTCGTGCGCCGATGAGCATCTCCGACGAGGTCGCGAGGCCGCACAGAAGGGAGGCGAGCGTGAAGACGACGATTCCGAGCACGAAGATGCGACGCCGGCCGTAGGCATCGGCCACCTTGCCGCCGACGAGCATCAGCGACGCAAACGTCAGCGCGTAGCCGGTCACGATCCACTCGAGCTCGGAGAGGTCGGACTCGAGCTCTCGCTGGATCGACGGCAGCGCGACGTTCACGACGGTGTTGTCGAGCATGATCATGAAGAGGCCGACGGAGACGGCGGCAAGCGTCAGCCACTTGCGATTCGCCTCTGCGAAGATCCCACCGCTCATGCACGCGAACCCTAGCCAGCGTGTGACGGCCGACTTCGCCTGGCGCCCGTCCGCGAAGCAGCTCGAGGCGGCGAACGTCGCTCGCCTCGCACGCGCCCTCGGCTGCGCCGACTACAGCGCGTTGCACGCGCTCTCGATCGACGATCCGAACCGATTTTGGCGCGCCGTCGTGGACGACCTCGGGATCCCGCTCGCGCGCAACTGGGACGCGGTGCTCGACGACTCACGAGGCGTCGAGTGGACGACGTGGTTCGCGGGCGCGCGGCTCAACGTCGCCGATGCGTGCGTCCACCGCTGGGCGCGAGAGATGCCCGATCAGGAAGCGGCAGTGTGGGCTCCCGAAGACGGTGGTCGACGCTCGCTGACGTGGGCGGAGCTCTCGCACGAGGTGCGCCGGCTCGCAGAGGCCCTGCGCGAGCTCGGGATCGGCGAGGGCGATTTGGTGGCCACGTTCCTGCCGATGGCGCCAGAGGCCGCGATCGCCGCGCACGCCTGCGCGCACGTCGGAGCGGTACAGGTGCCGATCTTCTCCGGTTTCGCGGGTCCCGCTGTCTCCGCGAGGATCGCCGACTCGGGCGCGAAGGCCGTGCTCACGGCGAACGCGTCGTACCGGCGCGGACGGCTCGTCCCGATGAAGGAAGTGCTGGACCAGGCGCTCGCAGACGCGCCGAGCGTCGAGCATGTCCTCGTCTGGCGTCGCGCGAGCATCGGCTGCCCGATGACCACGGGGCGCGACTCGTGGTGGGAAGACGCCGTCGAGGATCGGCCGGGCACGCTGGAGCCCACAGCCGTCGGGAGCGAAGCCCCGTACCTCCTCGCCTACACGTCGGGAACGACAGGAAGGCCGAAGGGGGCGCTCCACGTGCAGGGCGGCTTCCTGCTGTCGATCGTGCGCGAGACCGCGTACCAGGCAGACCTCCGCGCCGGAGATCGCGTGCTCTTCTCGACCGACATGGGCTGGATCATGGGGCCGTGGACCGTCGTCGGCGCGATGGCGTGTGGCGCGACCGTGGTCTTCATGGAAGGCGCACCCGACTGGCCGCACGACCGTGTCTGGCGGATTGTCGAGGACGAGCGCGTGACGATGCTCGGCGTGTCGCCGACGCTCGTACGCGCCCTGATTCCGCACGGCGAACCGGACGCAGACGTCTCGTCGCTGCGCGCCGTCGTGACGACGGGCGAGCCGTGGAACCGCGGTCCGTACGACTGGCTGAACGAGCAGATCTGTGGCAGTGGCCGGATCCCGATCGTGAACTGCTCGGGTGGTACCGAGGTCGGGGCCTGCTTCCTCTCGGTGTCGATGCTCGAGCCGACGAAGCCGTGCTCCGTCGGCTTCCCGGCCCTCGCGGAGGACATGGACGTCTTCGACGACGAGGGCCGGCCGGTACGAGGCGTGGTCGGCGAGCTCGTGTGCAAGCGTGCCTGGCCGGGGATGACCCGCGGGATCTGGGGCGACCCGGAGCGCTACCTCGACACGTACTGGCGACGCTTCCCGGGCGTCTGGACGCACGGCGACTGGGCGTCGGTCGACGAGGACGGATACTGGTTCCTGCACGGCCGTTCCGACGACACGCTGAACATCGCGGGGAAGCGCATCGGGCCGGCCGAGCTCGAGTCCGCGGCCGTGGGCCATGCCGCCGTTGCGGAGGCGGCCGCCGTTGGCATACCGCACGAGGTGAAGGGCGAGGTCGCATGGCTTTTCTGCGTGCTTGCACCGCATGCCGCCGCGACGCCCGAGGAGATCGCGGCGGCCGTCGCGGACGAGCTCGGCAAGGCGTTTGCGCCGGAGCGTGTGGTCTTCGTCTCCGCTCTGCCGAAGACGCGTAGCGCGAAGATCGTGCGCCGGGCCGTGCGGGCGCGCGCGCTCGGCGAGGATCCCGGCGACCTGTCGACACTCGAGAACCCGGAGTCCCTGGAGGAGATCACGCGTGCCGTCTGACGTGCTCGAGGGCGTCGCGCTCGTCACGGGCGGCGGCCGTGGGATCGGCGCCTCGATCGCCCGCGAGCTCGCGGACGCGGGCATGCGCGTCGCGGTCACGGGAAGGACGCCCGAGCAGGTGAACGCGGTCGCTGTGGAGATCGGCGGGCTCGGAGTGACCGGAGACGTCTCGATCCAGGGCGACGTCGAGAGCTGGGTGGAAGCGACCGAGCGCGAGCTCGGCCCGATAGAGCTCCTCGTGGCGAATGCCGGCATCGGAATCCGCGACGGGGCGACGTGGGAGCTGCCGATCGACGAGTGGTGGCGTGTTCAACAGGTCAACGTTCTCGGCGTGCACCTTTCGGCTCGCGCTGTCATCCCAGGAATGCTCGACCGTGGTCGGGGTCGCATCGTCATCACGGGGAGCGGCGCCGCCTACCTGCCAGGCGGCTCCCAGACCGCCTACGCCTCCAGCAAGGCGGCCGTCTGCCGCTATGGAGAGACGCTTGCCAACGAGCTCGCCGGGCGCATTCCCGTCTTCTTCTTCAGTCCCGGCCTCGTGCGCACGGACATGACGGAGCGGTGGGGCGACGACGCGCCCTGGACGCCTCCCGAGCTCGCCCCCCGGCTCGTCCGCGTGCTCGCCTCGGGACGAGCCGACGCGCTGGCGGGAAGGTACCTCCATGCCGAGCACGACGACATCGAGGACCTCATCCGCCGAGCCGATCGGATCGCGGCGGACGACCTGAACGCGATCCGGCTCAGACGCTGACGTAACGCAGCGTAAACCGCGCCGTCGCCTACCCTGCGCCGACATGCCCTTCTTCATCTGCCCGAACTGCAAGGAGCGTTCGGTCGACCTCGACGGGTACGACGGCTTCTCCACGCAAGCCATCCAGTGCCGCAGCTGTGCTTTCGGGTTCCTGTACGAGCTCCTCGAGGACTACTACCCCGCGCCCGAGACGGGATTCGTCGTGTGCGATCGCGAATCCCGCGTGCTGGCAGCCGGACGCGGCGTCTTCGAGCTGACGGGGTACCGTGACGCCGATCTCATCGGCCGCGACGTCACCGAGGCGCTCGCGCTCTCGGACACGACGCCGATAGAGGTCGTGCGCGAGTGGGGCGTACGGAAGATGGGGCAGCCGCTCGAGATCCGCACGAGCGCGGGCATCGAGAAGCGCGTCGTCGTCGACTTCTTCCCGGCGTACGACGACGACGGCGGGCTGCTGCTCGCGCTGACTCCCCGCTAGCCCGCTTGCCGCAATCGGCCGGAAGGTGAAATGCCATCGGCGCAGCGGCGACGCGCAGCCGCAGCCTGCTCGCGGACCGTGCGATCGAGGGGTTACGGGGGGCGCGGAACGATCCACGTCTGACGGGCGAGGGCGAGGACCTCGCCGTCCTCCGCGAACAGTGCGGTGCCGGCGTAGAGCTTCCGGCCGTCCTCGCCGAGCGGCCACGACGCAACAACACACGACTCGCCCGCTTCGGGCACGCGATCCACGCGCGCCGTCATCCGGCCGAGCACGATGTCGCCACGACCCTCGGCGCCGACGGCGAATGCGCCGGGGCAGTCGATCGCTGCCCAGACGATCTCGGAACGAGACTGGGGAAGCGCGACCGGCGACGCGTGGAGCGGCTCGCGTCCGGCCACCGGACCGACCCGGATCTCGAGACCGTCGTCGCGCACGCCGCAGACGAAGCACTCGTTGAAGTCGGGGCTCCAGCCTCTGACGTGCCGCTCGCGCGACTCTGCCGCAACCTCGACGGAGACAGGCGCCGGCGCCTGTACCTCGACGGGCGAAGGCCGTGCGTCCGCGACGAGCGCGTCGCCGTCCAGGAGGCGCACGCCGTCACCGTCGTGCTCGACCCCGAGCGGACGGTCGAGCGGCGGCGGCAAGCGCAGCGTCACCTCGACCTCGTGGGCGTCGACCAAGGCGGCGAGCCGACCGCAGGCATAGCCTCCGTTCGCGGACGCGAGCGGGCCTCGGTAGTGACGCGGGAATGTGATCTCCATGGCGCCCAGCCTACTGACTAGACTCGGTTTGTGACTGTGAGGCGAAAACCTTGAGAGTCGCTCTGGCACAGCTGAACGTGGTCGTGGGCGACGTCGACGGCAACGGTGAGAAGATCCTCCGCGACGTCGACCGGGCACGCGAGGCCCAGGCCGACGTCGTCGTGTTCCCCGAGCTCGCAGTGACGGGGTATCCCCCGGAAGATCTGCTCCTTCGGCCCGGTTTCGTGCACGCGGCGCGCGCGTCGGTCGACCGGATCGCGGCGGCTTCGGAAGGGATCGTCGCACTCGTCGGTACACCGTGGTTCGACCGCGACCTCGCGAACGCGTGCGCCGTGTGCGCGAACGGCCGCATCCAGGCCGTCTACCGTAAGCACTTCCTCCCCAACTACGGCGTCTTCGACGAGCACCGCTACTTCGCGCAAGGCCGCGACCTCGTTGTGCTGCGGCTCGGCGAGGTAGCCGTCGGGATCACGATCTGCGAGGACGTGTGGCAGCCCGGACCGCCTGCGACCGACCTCTCGCTCGCCGGCGCGCAGCTGATCGTCAACCTCTCGGCCTCGCCGTTCCACGTCGGGAAGGCCGAGGATCGCGAGGAGATGCTCGTCGCACGCGCGCGCGACACGAGCGCCTACTTCGCGTTCTGCAACCTCGTCGGCGGACAGGACGAGCTCATCTTCGATGGTCACTCCGTCGTCCTCGACGACGGCGGCGAGGTGGTTGCCCGTGCGATCGGCTTCGCAGAGGAGCTCCTCGTCGTCGACGTCGACCCGACCGAGGCGATGGCGCGGCGCTTGCGCGACGTGCGTCGTCGGGAGCTCGACCGCTCGCGCGAGCGCGAGCCGCGGGTCGAGGTCGCGGAACTCGGCGCCATGCCGGAGCACGCGAACGAGAGCGCCGCCTCGATCGCGCCCTTCGAGCCCGAGCTCGAGCAGATGCGGCTCGCACTCACGCTCGGGCTCCGCGACTACGTGGACAAGAACGGCTTCACCGACGTCGTCGTCGCGGTCTCCGGGGGGATCGACTCGGCAGTGACGGCCGCGCTCTGTGCCGACGCGCTCGGGCCGGAACGCGTGCACTGCGTCTCGATGCCCTCTCGGTTCAGCTCCGAGGACACCCGGGACGACGCGCGGGCGGTGGCAAAATCGCTCGGCTGCACGTTCCGCGAGATCCCGATCGAGTCCGTCGTCGGCGTGTTCCACGCCACCCTGTCGGGCGAGATCGAGGGCGGTCTCGCTGGTCTCGCCGCCGAGAACCTGCAGGCGCGTGTCCGCGGCGTCCTGCTCATGGCGCTGTCGAACACGTACGGGTGGCTCGTGGTCTCGACGGGGAACAAGTCGGAGCTGGCTGTCGGATACTCGACCCTCTACGGCGACATGGTCGGTGGCTTCGCACTCCTGAAGGACATGTTCAAGACGGACGTGTACCGCCTTGCCGAGCACCTGAACGAGCACGCAGCGCGCGAGGTGATCCCTCGCACGACGATCGACCGCGCACCGAGCGCCGAGCTCCGCGACGACCAGCGCGACTCCGATTCGATCCCGCCGTACGGCGCCCTCGATCCCGTGCTCGAGGCATATGTGGAGGAGGATCGGTCGGTCGAGGAGCTTCTCGCGGAGTTCGATCCCGGGGTCGTCGAGCGGGCCGTCGGACTCGTCGACCGCGCCGAGTACAAGCGCAGGCAAGCTCCGCCGGGCGTGAAGCTCCGTCCGAAAGCGTTCGGTCGTGATCGGCGCACGCCGATCACGAATCGCTTCCGCGGTTGACGTCAACATAGTAAGTGATAACTTACGGTAAGTGCGGACTAACGGACATCCCCTCGACGCTCTCGGCGACCCCACACGGAGGCAGGTGTTCGAGCTCCTCCGCGATGGTCCGCGATCGGTCGGTCAGCTCGCGGAGGAGCTGCCGGTGTCGAGGCCGGCCGTGTCCCAGCATCTGCGCGTCCTGGAGCACACGGGTCTCGTCGTGCACACGAAGGTCGGCACGAGACACCTCTACGAGCTCGACGCGTCCGGGGTGAGGACGCTCCGCAACTGGGTCGACGGATTCTGGAACGAGGCGCTGGCCCGCTTCAAGACGGCGGCCGAAGCCTCGTCGCGACAAGGAGGTACGCCATGAGCGACGCTCTGGTCATGGCGGTCATCCGCAAGACGGTGACCGTGGACTGCGCGGTCGAAGAGGCGTTTCGCGTCTTCACCGTGGACGCAATCAGCTGGTGGCCCGCAGAGACGCACTCGATTCACGAGTCGGTGGACGAGATCGTCTTCGAGCCGAAGGTCGGTGGGGCCGTCTACGAGATCGCAACGAACGGCGAGCGCGGGCACTGGGCGACGGTTCTCGAGTGGGAGCCTCCGCACAGGCTCGTCCTCGCCTGGAACATCCTCGAGCGGGAAGGCGATCTCACGGAGGTCGAGGTGCGGTTCCTGCCGGAGGGCGAGGCGACGCGCGTCGAGCTGGAGCACCGAGGCTGGGAGAACGTCGAGTTCGATGGCCCGGCCAAGCGCAGGAATTACGAGAGCGGGTGGGACGCCGTCCTCGGCGCGTACGTCGAGTGCGTCTAGACGCCGGCGTCGGTAGGCGTTGCAGGTGTCCCGTGCAGGATCAGCTCACGGACGAGAGCCGGGAGGCGGCGAGGGGCGAACTCGTCCTCCGCCGCCTTCAGCTCCGACACCGTCCACCACCTGATCGCGGTCAGGTACTCCGCATTCAGCTCCGTCCAGCTCAATCGTGGAGCCGGGTCGGCGCCCGGCGCGCGGACGAGGTAGTAGCGCTCGATCTGGCCGTCCCAGTGTCCGAACTCGAGGAGATGCCGGCGCGTCCACACCATGGGCCCGAGCTCGTAGTCGTCGAGTCCTGCCTCCTCGGCGAGCTCGCGGCGCAGTGCGGCCTCGTCCGTCTCCCCGTCGTCCACGCCGCCGCCCGGCATCGCCCAGCCCGTCCAGTGCGGAAACTCGAGGCGGACGAGGAGCACGCGATCACCCGGATCGAAGACAACTGCGCGAACGGCCTCACGGATCCGGAGCTCGGTCACCGAGCAAGTCTCGCAGCGCCCGAAACCAGCGAAGTCGCTCGTCCCACGGGACCGCCGCGTTCGCGGGCGACGTGGAGGGAAGCACGAAGAGCGCGGTCTTCCCAAGCCGCCGCTGCTGGAGCCCATGCTCCGGGCGCTCCCGAAACGACCCGCGGTACGCCGCCTTTCCGACGAAGGCGATGACCTCGGGCCGCAGCTCGTGCGCGATCGCTTCGAGACGCTCGCGGGAGTCGGCGAAGTCGGCGCCGCGAAGGTCTCCCGATCCGCGTGTCGTCCGCCTCGCCGCATTCGTCAGCCCGATACCGAACGCGGGAAGCTCCCTGAAGTCCCGCGGGTCGAGCAGGCGCGGCGTGAAGCCAGCCGCGTGCAGGACTCGCCAGAAGTCGTTCCGCGGATTTGCGAACGGCGCACCGGCCGCCGCGCTGACGCGACCCGGGTTGATCCCGCAGAACACGACGCACAGGCCGGGTGCCAGGACGTCGAGGACCGCAGAGTCGGTCAGGCGGCCTCGGGCTCGCGTGCGTCGAGTCGCAGCTCGAGGAGCAGCCGCAACCGCTCGCCGAAATCGTCAGGCTCAACCGGCGGACGTCCTCCGCGCGGGAGCACCTTTACGGTGTCCTCGCTGTAACGCCAGCCGTAGCAGCGCTCGTAGCACTCCGCCTCGCTGAGCGTCCGGAGCCGCTCCATTCGCTCCCAGGCTAGGTCACGGTCCGGACGGTGCGGGATAGGCTCACCGGATGCCGACGCCTCCGATTCTGCAGTTCGACATCACGGTCGATCCCGCCGGCGACGCCCACAGCGCGCTCGGAGGAAGCCCGCTGCCGCGCGAGGCGGAGTGGTGGGCGGAGCATCTCGTCCTCGCGGGTCTCGTGCGCTGCACGCTCGCGAGTCTCGACTACTCCGCTCGACGTGCCGGCGTGGATGTGGTCAGCTCCGGGAGCGCGCACGGCGTCGTGACGAAGCGTGCGGACGACGGCCTGCACGCCTTAGTCGAGATCGAGACGACGCTGGAGGTCCAGGTCACGCCGGCGCTCGACGACGCCGGGCTCCGCGGCCTGCTCGCGCGGGCAGAGCATGGCTGCTTCGTCTCGAACTCGCTGATCGCCAGGCCGAGACACCGCTGGATCGTCAACGGAGAGGAAATCGTGTGAGCACCACAGCGCTCGACATCCCCGCCGTTCGGGCGCGCTTCGCCGCGCTCGACCGAGGGCTCGCGTTCTTCGACGGTCCGGGCGGAACTCAGTGCCCGGACGAGGTCATCGACGCGATCTCGCGCTATCTCCGCGACGACAACGCGAACATCGGCGCGCCGTACGAGACGAGCGTCCGCACCGCAGAGCTCGTCGACCGCGCGCACGAAACCGCAGGGAGGTTCCTCGGCTGCTCGCCGGGCGAGACGGCCTTCGGTCAGAGCATGACCGCGCTCAACTTCCTCCTCAGCCGCGCCTTCGCGCGCACGCTGGCCGAGGGCGACGAGATCGTGGTGACCGCGCTCGACCACGACGCGAACGTCGCCCCCTGGCTCGAGCTCGCGCACGATCTCGGCGTCGTCGTCCACGTCGGCGCGCTGACGCCGCACCTCGAGCTCGACTACGAGGATCTCGAGGCGAAGGTCTCCGACCGCACGCGAGTGCTGGCCTTCCCGGTCGCCGCGAACTCGGTCGGGACGGCTCCCGACGTTCGCCGTCTGGCGGCGCTCGCACACGCCGTCGGCGCACTCGCCTGGGCCGACGCCGTGCACTACGCGCCGCACGGGCCGATCGACGTCGCGGCCTGGGACGTCGACGTCCTCATCTGCTCGCCGTACAAGTTCTTCGGCCCGCACATGGGGCTCGCGTTCGGGAAGCGCGAGCTGCTCGAGTCGTGGCGTCCGTACAAGGTACGGCCGGCTGCCAACGAGCCCGTCGGCCATCGCTTCGAGCTCGGGACGAGCCAGCACGAGCTGCTCGCGGGGTTCGTCGCAGCCGTCGAGTACATGGAGTCGCTCGGGTGGGACGCGATGCTCGGGCACGAGCGGGCACTGGGTGAGCGGTTCCTCGCTGGGCTGCCGGACGCGGTCGAGCTGTACGGCCTTCGCGGGATGGACGGGCGCGTGCCGACCTTCTGCTTCAACGTGCCGGGCCACGGCTCCGAGGAGGTCGCGATCTTCCTGGCCGAGCATCAGATCGCGGTCTGGCATGGCGACTACTACGCCGTCGAGACGATGAAGCACCTCGGGCTGGCCGACGGCGCGGTGCGCGCCGGGATCGTCCATTACAACACCGAGGACGAGGTGGACCGCCTGCTCGAAGGGCTCGCCGAGGTGGCGTGAGGCTCCTCCTCCTCGGCGGGCCGCGATTCCTCGGGCGAGCCGTGACGGAAGCGGCGCTCGCTGCGGGCCACGAGGTGACGTTCTTCAACCGCGGCCAGACGCATCCCGAGCTGTATCCCGAGGTCGAGCGCCTTGCAGGCGATCGCGCGGGGGAGCTCGATGCTCTGCGCGGACGGAGCTGGGATGCCGTCGTGGACACGTGCGGCTACCTCCCCGAGGTCGTGCGGGCATCGGCGAGCGCGCTCGCCGACAGCGGGACCTATTGCTTCGTCTCGAGCATCTCCGTCTACCGAGACTTCACGAAGGTCAACGACGAGGAGAGCCCCGTCGCGGAGCTCGGCGACCTGCCCGCGGACGAGGTGACGGACGAGAGTTACGGCCCGCTCAAGGCGCTGTGCGAGGGCGCGGCCCGAAACGTCTTCGGCGGTCGAGCCCTGGTCGTGAGGCCCGGCCTCATCGTCGGGCCATACGATCCAACAGGCCGTTTCACGTACTGGCCGCACCGGATCGCGCGAGGCGGGGAGGTGCTCGCCCCTGCCCCACCTGAGAGCCAGACGCAGGTGATCGACGTCCGCGACCTGGGCGCGTGGATCGTCGACCTCTGTAGTCGGGGCGTGGACGGGACGTACAACGCGACGCACCCTGGTGTGAGCTGGCGGGTCCTGCTCGACACCTGCCGCGAGGTCGCGTCGAGCGAGGCGGAGATCACATGGGTGAGCCCCGAGTTCCTCGTCGAGCAGGAGGTCGGCGAATGGATGGAGCTGCCGCTGTGGCTCGTCGACCCGTCGCTGGAGTACGCGGACCGCGTGGACGTGAGCCGCGCCATCGATGCGGGCCTGACCTTCCGGCCGCTGGCGGAGACGGTCCGCGGTACGCTCGACGAGGCCGAGCCCACGGACGCAGCGGGCCTCGCGCCCGTGCGTGAGGCGACGCTTCTCGAGGCGTGGCATGGCCGCGGATGAAGGCTTGTGACACGGCACGTCGACGGGCGCGAGATCGTCGAGGTGCCAGATCGTGCCGCGTGGCGGCAATGGCTGGCCGAGCGGCACGAGCAGGGGGACGCAATCTGGCTCGTCTTCCACAAGAAGGCGAGCGACGGGACGAGTCCGACCTACGAGGAGGCCGTCGAGGAGGCTCTCTGCTTCGGCTGGATCGACAGCACGGTGAACCGGCTCGACGACCGGCGCAGCCTGCAGCTCTTCGCGCCGCGCAGGCCGCGGGGCACGTGGTCGGCGTCGAACAAGGAGCGGGTGGCTCGGCTCGAGCGCGCGGGGCTGCTCGCGCCGGCCGGAATCGCTGCAATTGCCGTCGCGAAGGACAACGGCTCCTGGAACGCGCTCGACGCCGTGGAACGGCTCCAGGAGCCGCCAGATCTCGCGGCCGCCCTCGAAGCGGAGGCCACGGCCCGAGAGAACTGGAACGGCTTCAGCCCGTCATCGCGCAAGGCGATCCTCTGGTGGATCGTGAGCGCGAAGCGGCCGGAGACGCGCGCGCAGCGGATCGAGCAGACGGTCCGCATGGCGGCGCAGGGGGTGCGCGCGCAGTTCGATCGCGAATAGCTGCCACGCGGATAGAGGAGATGCGTGGCAGGCGGTGCACTTCGTCGACTCACGGATCGGCCGTGAAGTCCTGCGCCTTCCGCGCACGGTCCCAGGGCCCCTCGTCCCAGCGGATGAGGTCCGGGTCGATCCCGCGCGCGTCCGCGAGGTCGCACGCGAGCACCTGAAAGCGGACGATGTCGACCGCCGGGTGCGTGGTCGGCACGAGCAGCGCGTCGCAGCCCAGCTCGCCGAGCGCGCGCATCGCGTCGACGGCGCGCTCCGCCGCCCGTCTCTCGCCCTCCAGGACGAAGCAGCGCACGGACGTGTCGATCGCGGCCAGGTGCCCGTGGAGGAGCTGCTCCGTCTGGTGCGCTTCGGCCGCGACGTGAGCGCCCTCGCGGAGCTTGAGGACAGCCTCGAGGACGGTTCCTGCGTCGTCTCCCGCACCCACGACGACGAATCGACCGTGGTCCGAGACGCCGAACGGCTCGGCATCGAGCTCCCGGAAGACCTGGTTCGCCAATCCGTCGACGTCCTCGCCCTGAAGCGCGCGACCGGCTGCGACAGCGCAGGTGTAGCTCGCCGTGTGGCAGTAGCTCTCCTCGATCTCGGGCGTCGCGACGACGACGTGGTCGACGGCATTCGCGAGCGCGCTGTCGGCTTTGCCCGTGATGAGCCACGTCTCGCCCGCGAATCCTTGGACTGCCTCGAGCGTGAGCACCGTGCCTCCCTCGTGCGAGATCGCGACGAGAACGTCGGCGTCGGGTGCGTTGCCCAGGACGAGCTCGAGCGCCTGCGCGGCGTTCCCGCAGGCGAGCGCGGCATGGAACGACGTGCCGCAGCCGGTGAAGAGGACGCGTGCGCCGGCAGGCAGCCGTCGATCCCCGACGAGGCCGGGGACCTGCGCGAGCCACTCCGGCTGCGCGGCGATGGCCTTTCGGGTCAGCTGTCCCGGCACCAGGGCTGTCTATACCATCGAGCGCCGTGGCGATCTTCGAGAAGACCCAGCTTCAGAACGGCATCCGCGTCCTCACCGCGCCCTTCCCGCAGGTCGGATCGGTGTCCTGCTTCGTCATGCTCGCGGCCGGGTCGCGCTACGAGACACCCGACTCGAAGGGCATCGCGCACTTCGCCGAGCACATGTTCTTCAAAGGAACGGAGCGGCGCCCGACCGCGCGGACCATCTCGACCGAGATCGACGCGATCGGCGGTGAGTTCAACGCGTTCACCGGGAAGGAGCTGACGGGGTACTACGTCCGCTGCGGAACGGAGACGCGCGACACCGCCCTCGACGTCCTCGCGGACATGCTTCTGCACTCGAAGTTCGACGAGACCGAGATTGCGAAGGAGAAAGGCGTGATCCTCGAGGAGATGAACGTCTACCTCGACACGCCGCAGCGGTACGTCGGCAACGTCTACGACCGGCTGCTCTACGCCGACCAGCCGCTCGGGTGGGACATCCTCGGGACGCGCGAGACGGTCGAGGGGGCGAGCAGGGAGACGTTCACCTCGTATCTCGACACCTGGTACCGCCCCGAGCGCATCGTCGTCGGGATCGGCGGCCGGATCGGCGACGGGCTGACCGAGAAGCTCGAGAAGCTGCTCGGCGGGATCGAGCCGCGCCCGACGGGAAACGCCTCGACGGTCGAGCTCCCTCCTGACGCCTCGCCCGTCCTGCTCCACACCAAGGCCTCCGAGCAGGCGCACCTCATCCTCGGAGTCCGCGGCTACCCGATCGGGCATCCGAGCCGCTACGCGCTGCAGCTCCTCGCGGTGGTGCTCGGCGGCGGCATGTCGTCGCGCCTCTTCACCGAGGTGCGCGAACGGCGCGGGCTCGGCTACTACGTACACGCGGGAAACACCGCGTACACCGACGCCGGCACCTTCTACGCGAGCGCAGGCGTCGACGTCGCGCGCGTGGACGAGGCGATCACCACGATTCTCGGCGAGCTCAGGAAGATCGCCGAGGAGCCCGTTCCTGCGGAGGAGCTCGAGAAGGCGCGCGGCTACGCGAAGGGACGATTCGTCCTCCGACTCGAGAGCCCGCAGGGGACGATTCAGTACGGGCTCCGCCGCGAGGTCCTCGAGGGGGAGATCGAAGAGCCGGACGAGCTGCTACGGCAGCTCGACCTCGTGACGGCCGAGGACGTGCAGCGCGTTGCGCGCGACCTCTTCGAGGGCAAGCGGCTCTACCTCGCGCTCGTCGGCCCGTTCGACGAGCCTGAGCGCTTCGAGAGGCTGCTGGCGGCGTGAGGCCGCCGGGGCGCCACAGGCGGCACCCCGGCGTGCGTTCCCTCACGGAAGGTTCAGGAACTGCCCGAGGAAGGCGCGTGCCTGCGGTGTATCGACGCGATAGTTGTGATTGTTCGCGTTGCACTGGCCGTTGCCCCCGCTCGTGACCGAGACGACTCGCTGCGTCGCCTGATCGATCTGGGGCGAGCCCGAGTCCCCGAAGCAGAGGCCCGAGCCGGTGCCGATGCCGTTGTTCTGGCTGTAGCGGACGTCGGCCTTCGACAGCCCCGTGATCACGGAGGTACCAGACCGTCGCTTGCCGTCGAAGGCGAAAGACGTCGGGCCCGGGTCGTCCCAGTTCGGCACGACGCCGTAGCCGACGATGTCGACGATCCTGAACTTCAGAGCACCCTGCGCCTTCAGGGTGTCGAGGAAGCCCGCGGTGGCGAGCTGAACCGGCGAACCGGGAGCCGAGTCCTTGGGCAGGAGCAGGATCCCGAGGTCGCGTAGGTCGCCCAGGTCGTGCCCGAAGCCCGGCATCTGGTGGTACGACTGCACCTCGATCGGGCTGGAGACAAGGCTGTGTGTGTCCGTCACGGACGCGTTGTTGCTGAACGAGACGAACAGTGCGCTGGCCGGGATGCCGAGCTCGGCCGGCGGCAGGCAGTGGCCCGCCAGCAGGAACACGTCGTGCAGCCCGTCCTTCGAGTCGCCGGCGAACGAGCCCGAGCAGACGAGGCCGTCGATGCGTGGTTTCCCCGTCTGCTCATAGTCGAAGTACATGGCCCCGACCTGCGGATGCGTCGTGTCGAGTGCTCCGCCCCACACGCCGGAAGCGCCTACCGGGAGCAGCAGTGCGGCAAGTCCGAGCGCTAGAGCAGCCAAAATTCTCGTCATGACTCCCCTCCCCGTGACGCACCGCGTCACAGATGGCTGTCTTGTCAGGTGGGTTCTTGCAGGTGGCCGCGGTACTGTCAACTCGGCCCGCCTTGTCCCGCTGTGTCTGGTAGTGACCCGAATCGGCGGTCCCGAAGACCTGTAGCGCCTACTCTCCGCGCATGAGCGAAGAGCGCGAGCTGCTCCGCCGAACCGCCGAGCTGGCGGCCGACTTCCTCGACACGCTCGATGCCCGCCCGGTATTCCCGAGCGCGACCCTCGAGGAGCTCGTCGAGGCTCTCCGTATCCCCTTGCCGAGCGGCCCGTCCGACGCGCTCGAGGTGATCGAGTCGATGGCTCGTGACGTCGAGCCGGGGGTCGTCGCGACGGCCGGGCCGCGCTATTTCGGGTTCGTCATAGGAGGATCGCTACCCGCGGCCCTCGCTGCAGACTGGCTGACGTCCGCCTGGGATCAGTGCGCAGGATTCAGCTCGCTTGGGCCCTCGGCCTCGGTGGTCGAGGAGATCGTCGGCGACTGGCTCAAGGAGCTGTTCGGTTTGCCGGGCAACGCGTCGTTCGCGCTCACCACCGGCTGCCAGATGGCGCACTTCACGGCGCTGGCGGCTGCGCGTCACGAGGTCCTCGCACGCGTGGGTTGGGACGTCCGCGAGCAGGGGTTGGCCGGGTCGCCACCGATTGCGGTGATCGCCGGGAGGTATCGGCATGTGACCGTCGACCGGGCGCTCCGCCTGCTCGGTCTCGGCAACGCGCAGATCACCGCCGTGCCCGCAGACGACCAGGGCCGGCTGACGCCGGACGGCTTGCAGGCAGCTCTCTCCCGCAGCGAGGGGCCGACGATCGTCTGCGCGCAGGCAGGCGAGGTGAACACGGGCGCCTCCGATCCGCTTCCCGAGATCGTCGAGATGGTCCGCTCGACCGAGGCATGGCTGCACGTCGACGGCGCGTTCGGCATGTGGCTGGCAGCCAGCCCGAGCCGTCGACATCAGGTCGCCGGGGTCGAAGGCGCCGACTCGTGGGCGGCGGACGCGCACAAGTGGCTGAACGTGCCGTACGACTGCGGGCTCGCGTTCTGCGCGAACCCGGAGGCGCACAAGGCGGCACTGACCGCGCGCGCCGCCTACTTCGAAGGCGCCGACACGTGGGCGAGAGACGCGTTCGACTGGACACCGGAGTCGTCGCGGCGAGCCCGGTCGTTCACGGTGTATGCGGCACTTCGCTCACTCGGCCGCCAGGGCGTGGCCGACCTCGTCGACCGGTGCTGTGACCTGGCCGAGGAGTTCGCGGAGGGAATCTTGCAGCTCCCCGGCTGCACCGTGCTCAACGAGGTCGTCTCGAACCAGGTTCTCTTCCGCTTCGAGGACGACGACACGACGCTGGCCGCCCTCGACGCCGTGCAGCGAAGCGGCGAGGCATGGATGGGCGGGACGAGGTGGGAGGAGCGAGCCGCGATCCGGATCGCCGTCTCGAACTGGAGGACGACGGGGGCCGACATCGAGCGCACGGTCGCCGCCTTCGAGACCGCCCTCGTCGCGGTCTAACGTGTGGCGATGAGCGCAGAGCTGCGGGTGCTCCGCCAGGAGTCCGAACTCGGCGGCTGGGAGCTCGTGATCCGAGCGCCGGATCCGCGGCTTCGGGGGTGGCGACTATCAGGGATACGTCGAACACGGCTCCTCGCCTGTGCGCCGGGAAGTTCCGATTCCAGTCATCCCGCTCGTCCTGAACTTCGGCTCGCGGTGGAACGTCGCCTCGTCGGCCGCCGGGCCGCACGTCTCGCACGACAGTTTCGTCGCAGGGTTGAGCGTGGCTTCTGCGATGTCGGTGCCAGCGGCCCCGCGACCTGCATGCAGGTGAACCTGAAGCCGCTCGGCGCCCACATGTTCTTCGGCCTGCCGATGCACGAGCTCGCCAACCACGTCGTCCCACTCGAGGCTGCGCTCGCTCCCGCAAACCGTCGCACCTCTGACCGAGGCGCTGGAGGACAAGCCGGACTGGGAGGAGCGCTTCGCGCTGCTCGATGCGATCCTCCTCGCCCGCCTCGCCGAGGCGCGCGCACCGTCTCCCGACGTGGCCTGGGCGTGGGGCGTCCTCGAGAAGACGCACGGCAGGGCTCCGATCGGATCCATCTGCGAACGACTCGGGCGAGCCGCCGACATCTCGCCGCGCGCTTTCGCGAGCAAGTCGGGCTCCCTCCGAAGACGGTGGCGCGAATCATGCGGTTCAACCGCGCGGTGTCCCTCGTCGGGCGCAGCGACGCTCGGCTGGCTGACGTCGCGTTCGAGTGCGGCTACTTCGACCAGGCGCACCTGAATCGGGATTTCTGCGAGTTCGCCGGAGTGTCGCCCGGAGCGTTCGTGCGCGACGCCAATCCCGATCCATGGGTCACATTCGTCCAAGACGACGGCACCCCCACGGTCGTAGGCTCGGAGCACACCGAGAGGAGGAGACCGTGAACTGCATTGCCTTCCTGACCTACGACGACGCCGAGGCTGCCGTGGACTGGCTCGAGCGCGCGTTCGGATTCGAGCGATCGTCCGTGCACGAAGCCAACGGCAAGATCGCCCATGCCGAGCTGCGCTTCGACGACGGTGTGGTCATGCTCGGACCGGCAGGCCCGAACGACTTCGGACTGAAGACGCCGCGAGAGCTGGGCGCCGTGAGCCAGGGGGTCTACCTGATCGTCGACGACATCGCGGGGCAGTACGACCGTGCGCGAGCCTCGGGAGCCGAGATCCTGCGCGAGCTCGCCGACACCGACTACGGCTCGCGTGAGTTCATGGCGCGCGATCCCGAGGGCAACATCTGGAGCTTCGGGACCTATCGGCCCGAGTAGCTACTCCTCGGTCGGCTGCGCCTCGGCGCGGTCGGCGATCTCGGAGACGACCGCGGGATCCGCGAGCGTCGTCGTGTCGCCGAGCGGCCGGTTCTCCGCGACGTCGCGGAGGAGGCGGCGCATGATCTTCCCCGAGCGCGTCTTCGGCAGCTCGGGCGTGAACACGATGTTCGCCGGCTTCGCGATCGGGCCGATCTTCACGGCCACGTGGTTGCGGAGCTCCTCGAGCCGCTCGACTGAGCCCTCCTCGCCGCCCTTCAGCGTCACGTACGCGACGATCGCCTGTCCGGTCAGCGCATCGAAGCGCCCACACACGGCCGCCTCGGCGACGCTCTGGTGGTCGACGAGCGCGGACTCGACCTCGATGGTCGAGATGCGGTGGCCCGAGACGTTCATGACGTCGTCGACCCGGCCGAGCAGCCAGAAGTCACCGTCCTCGTCGATGCGCGCGCCGTCACCGGCGAAGTACATCCCGGGGAAGCGCTCCCAGTACGTGGCCCGGAAGCGCGCCTCGTCGCCGAAGATTCCGCGCGTCATTGCCGGCCACGGCCGCTTCAGCACGAGGTAGCCGCCGCCCCCCGGGCCGACATCGTTGCCGTGGTCGTCGACCACGCCGGCGTCGATCCCTGGGAACGGCTTCGTCGCGGACCCGGGCTTCGTCGTCGTGATGCCGGGTAGCGGTGTGATCAACACCATCCCCGTCTCGGTCTGCCACCACGTGTCGACGATCGGCGTGCGATCGGAGCCGATGTGCTGCCGGTACCACATCCACGCCTCGGGGTTGATCGGCTCGCCGACGGTGCCGAGCAGCCGGAGCGACGAGAGGTCGTGCTTCGCGGCGTGCTCGGGCCCCCACTTCATGTGAGCGCGGATCGCCGTCGGCGCCGTGTACAGGATCGTGACCTTGTAGCGCTCCACGATCTCCCACCAGCGGTCCTTGTCGGGGAAGTCGGGCGTGCCCTCGTAAAGCACGCTCGTTGCGCCGTTGCAGAGCGGCCCGTAGACGATGTAGCTGTGGCCCGTCACCCAACCGATGTCGGCAGCGCACCAGTACACGTCCAGACCGGGCTTCAAGTCGAAGATGTAGTGGTGCGTCGACGCCACGCCGACGAGGTAGCCGGCGGTCGTGTGCGCGATGCCCTTGGGCTTCGCGGTCGTTCCGCTCGTGTACAGCAGGTAGAGAAGATCCTCCGAGTCCATCGGCTCGCACGGACACGACGCGGGATCCGTGGACTGTCCTTCGACGAGGTCGTTCCAGGTGATGTCGCGTCCGGAGGTCATCGGTACGTCGCCGCGTGTGCGCTGGCCGACGACGACCGAGCGCACGCCGGGACACGACGCGAGCGCGTCGTCGGCGTTGCGCTTCAGCGGCACGATTGTCCCGCGTCGGTAGCTCTCGTCCTGGGTGAGAAGCACCTCGCAGCGCATGTCGTTCAGGCGATCGGCGAGCGCCTCGGCGGAGAACCCGCCGAAGACGACGGTGTGTGGCGCGCCGAGACGCGCGCACGCGAGCATCGCGACCGGGAGCCCAGGCCCCATGCCCATGTAGATGCCGACCGGCGTGCCCTTGCCGACGCCGAGCGCCTTCAGACCGTTCGCCGCGCGGACGACCTCGTCGAGCAGCTGCTCGTACGTGATCGCGGCTCGCTCGCCCTCGGGCTCACCCTCGTAGTAGAAGGCGACGCGATCGCCGAGCCCGGCCTCGACGTGGCGGTCGAGGCAGTTGTAGGCGACGTTGATCTTCCCGCCGCCGTACCACTTGGCGTACGGCAGCTCCCACTCGAGAAGGGACGTGAAGGGCTCGAACCACGTGACCCGCTCCCGACCCTCCCGCTCCCAGAACTCCTCGAACGGGATGTCGTGAATCTCAGGCTTGGCGTTCGCCTGCGCCGTGAACTCGGTCGGAGGCGGATACCTGCGGTCTTCCTCGAAGAGCGTCTCGATCGCTTGGTCGCTCATGGCCGCCGATCCTAACGCCGTCGGTAGAGTCTTCCGCGGTGGATGGCGACCTTCGCGCTCTGAAGGAACGGCTGGCTGAGATCTCCGATCTCGCCCGAGCCGGGAGCGTGCTCGCGTGGGATCAAAAGGTCACCATGCCCGAAGGCGGCCATCCTGCCCGTGCCGACCAGCTCGCGACGCTGAGCAAGGTCGTGCACGAGAGGTTCGTCGACGAGGAGCTGGGTCGCCTGCTCGAGCGCCTGCGTCCGCTCGAGGAGTCGCTCGACTACGACTCCGACGACGGCAGTCTCATCCGGGTGACTCGGCGCGACTGGGAGAAGCAGCGCCGGGTCCCGACGGAGCTCCGCGTCGAGCTGACGCGCGCGGCCGCACTCGGGAACCAGGTCTGGATCGAGGCCCGCGCCACGAACGACTTCGCGAAGTTCCTGCCTGCGCTCCAGCGCAACCTCGAGCTGAAGCGGCAGTACGTCGACTGCTTCGAATGGGAGGACTCGCCATACACCCCGCTCCTCGACGACTTCGAGCCGCACATGCTCACGTCGGAGGTTGCGGAGGTCTTCGGGACGATCCGGCCGGTGCTCGCCGAGCTCGTGCAGCAGGCACCTCGTGTCGACGCGGAGTTCTTTGAGCAGTCATTCGAGGCGGAGAAGCAGGAGGAGTTCTGCAAGCGGGTCCTCGACACGCTCGGGCTCGAGAAGGGCTCGTACCGGCTCGACCCGACGGTGCATCCCTTCTGCACGTCCTTTTCGAACCGCGACGTCCGCATGACGACGCGGTACAACGAGACGGGCATCGACGCGCTCTGGTCGACGATGCACGAGGCGGGACACGGCCACTACGCGCACGGCATCGCTGACTCACTGCAGCGGACACCGCTCGCCACCTCCCCGTCGCTCGGCCTCAACGAGTCGCAGAGCCGCACCTGGGAGAACCTCGTCGGGCGCTCACGCCCGTTCTGGCTCCACTGGTACGAGCGTCTGCAGGACACGTTCCCCGCCCAGCTCGGCGACGTCGACCTCGAGACGTTCCTTGCGGCCGTCAACCGCGCCGAGCCCGGCCTCATCCGCGTCGAGGCCGACGAAACGACGTACAGCCTGCACATCATCCTCCGCTTCGAACTCGAGCAGCGTCTCGTCGAGGGCTCGCTCGACCCCAAGGACCTGCCCGAGGCGTGGAGCGCAGGCATGGCGGACCTGCTCGGCGTCGAGGTGCCGGACGACACGCACGGCGTGCTGCAGGACATCCACTGGTCGCAGGGCGGAATCGGGTACTTCCCGACGTACGCGCTCGGCAACGTGATCTCACTGCAGATCTGGGCGTCGGTCCGCGAGGCGCTCCCCGACCTCGACGCGCAAATGGAGGCCGGCGAGCTCGGCGAGCTCGCGGCGTGGCTCCGGGACAACCTCTACTCGCTCGGCCGCAAGTTCACGCCGAAGGAGACGATCGAGCGGATCACCAGGTCGCCGACGATCGATCCACAGCCATATCTCGCGTACCTGCGCGAGAAGCTCGCAGCCCTCCCCGCCGGTGCCTGACACCGTCACGCTCCTCGTCAACGGCGAGGAGCGGTCGCTCGAGGTGGAGGGTCGCACGCTGCTCGTCCACGCGCTGCGCGACGGTCTCGGGTTGACGGGCGCGCACATCGGCTGCGACACGAGCCAGTGCGGCGCATGCACCGTGCTCCTCGACGGAAGAGCGGTCAAGAGCTGCACGGTGCTCGCGCACCAGGCCGAGGGGCGGGACGTCACGACGATCGAGGGGCTCGCCCCGGACGGCGAGTTGCACCCGATCCAGCGCGCGTTCGTCGAGCACCACGGGCTGCAGTGCGGGTTCTGCACGCCGGGCGTGATCCTCACCGCCGCAGACCTGCTTTCGCGCGGAGGGTCGCCGAGCGACGAGGAGATCCGGCACGCACTGCGCGGCAACCTCTGCCGCTGCACCGGCTACCAGGGCATCGTGGAGTCGATCCGTGCCGTCGGAGCGGCATCGTGATCCCGGCCGAGACCCGCTACGCGCGCGCCTCCGACCTCGATCACGCGCTGGAGCTCCTGGCGGAACCCGATTCGAAGGCGATCGCGGGCGGCCAGTCGCTCATCCCGGTGATGAAGCTGCGCATCGCACGACCGTCGCTCGTCGTCGACATCTCGCGGCTCGACCTGCGCGGCGTCGAGGAACGCGACGGTGAGGTGCACGTCGGCCCGCTCACCACGTGGAACGAGCTCATCGGAGCTGAAGTGCTGCAGCGGCCGCCGCTCGCAGCGGTCGCCGAGTGCGCGCGCGGGATCGGTGACCTGCAGGTACGCAATCTGGGAACGATCGGGGGCAGCGTCGTCCATGCCGACCCGGCGTCCGACATGCCGGCCGTCCTCCTCGCGCTGGGCGCCCGCCTGAGACTTCGCTCGCCGGAAGGCGAGCGCGCTCTCGCCGTCTCCGACGCGCTCGTCGGGCCGTTCACGACCACACTGGAACCGGATGAGCTCGTCACCGACATCGCGATCCCGATGCCGCCCCACGGTTCGGGCTCGGCGTATGCCTCCGTCGAGCACCCGGCGTCAGGCTTCGCGCTCGCAGGCGCTGCAGCTCTCGCGACCCCGGACGGCGAGAGCGTGGCCGTGACCGGCGTCGGGCTGACGCCCTTCGTCCTTTCAGGGGACCTGTCAGATGCAGAGATCTTCGGAGACCGTTTTGCGCCGGCCGAGTACCGGCGCGCGCTCGCACGGGTCGTCGCCGACCGCGCACTGAGCGCCGCACGCGAGCGCGCGAAGGTGAATCGATGAGCGACACGCTGGGTGTCGCCCGTCCCCGCCTGGACGCGCCGGAGAAGGTAACCGGGGCGACGCGCTTCGCCGCGGACGGCTACGTCCACGGCCTCCTCCACGCTCGGCCCGTGCTCGCGACCGAGCCGCACGCGCGCATTCGCGGCTTCGACACGGACGCGACACTCGCCGTCCCCGGCGTGGTGGCCGTCCTGTCTGCCGCGGACCTGCCGCTCGCGGGGACCGGCACCGACCGGACCTCCGAGCCGCTCGCACGAGAGGAGGTCGTGTTCGCCGGGCAGCCCGTGGCGCTCGTCGTGGCGGAGACGGAGGCGGCAGCCGAGGACGGCGCGGAGCTGCTGGTCGTCGACTACGAGCCGCTCGAGGCCGTCGTCGACGTCGAGGCCGCGATGGAACCCGGTGCCGCGCTCGCCCGCACCGTCGAGGACTCGGACGACGAGGGGGGCGACCTCGAGTCGGTCCACGGCCAGGTCGACAAGGGTCAGGAGGACGACGCCGGCGAGCAGCTCTCCGGGAACGTCCTCGACCGCGTCACGCGCGAGCAGGGTGACGTCGCAGCCGCGTTCGCCGCCAGTGATGCCGTGGTCGAAGCGACGTTCCGGACGCCGTGGGTCTACCAGGCGTACATCGAGCCGCAGGTGTGCACCGCCTGGCTCGAGCCGTCCGGCACGCTGGTCGTCTCGACGAGCACGCAGGGGTCGTTCGTCACGCGGCGCGAGCTGGCGCGGGCGTTCGACCTTCCGCTGGACCGCGTTCGCGTGATCGCCGAGCCGCTCGGCGGCGCGTTCGGGGGCAAGTTCGCTCTCGTCGAGCCGCTGGCGGTCGGCGCAGCACTAGCGTTGCAACGTCCCGTCCGCCTCGTGCTCACGCGCAGCGAGGACTTCGCCGCCACGAACCCCGCCTCGGCGCAGGTCACGCACCTCAAGGTCGCCGCCCGAGCGGACGGAACGCTCACGGCGATCGAGGCGCGAATGATCGTCGACCGCGGCACGAATGCCGGCTGGGGCGTCGAGGGAGCGACGTCGCTCCTCGTCGCCGGCCCGTACCGCTGGCAGGCCCACGACTTGCGCGGCTACGGCGTGCAGACGAATCGCTTCACGTTCGGCGCCTACCGGGCGCCGGGAGCGCCGACGGCGGCGTTCGCGCTCGAGTCGCTCCTCGACGAGCTCGCGCGAGAGCTCGACCTCGATCCGATCGAGCTGCGCCTGAAGAACGCCGTGGTCGAGGGCGACGTCGGCGTCAGCGGGAACCCGTTTCCCACCATCGGCGCCGTCGAGGTCCTCGAGCGGCTCCGCGAGCATCCGCTGTGGGCGCAGCGCAACTCGCTCCCGGACGGCGAAGCCGTGGGTATGGCCGCCGGCCACTGGCCCGGCGCCATGGAGCCTGCCTCGGCTGTGTGCCGGGTCGATGCCGACGGCACGATGACCGTCGTCACCTCCGTCGCCGACATGAGCGGCGTGAACAGCGGCTTCGCCGTCATCGCCGCAGCGGCATTCGGACTCCCGCCGGAGCAGGTGCGCGTGGTCACGGCCGACACCGCCTCGGCTCCCTACGCGGGCGCGAGCGGCGGCTCGAAGGTCACCTATACGGTCGGCCCAGCCGTGATCCGCGCCGCAGAGGCGGCGCGCGAGAAGCTGCTGGCCGCCGCGGCGCAGGAGCTCGAGATCGCGCCGGGCGACCTCGAAGTGGTCGACGGCGTCGTGCGGGCCGTCGGGGCGCCCGACCGCTCGATGACGGTGCAGGAAGTGGCGTCGAAGGCGCTGCGCTTCGGCGGCCGTTACGAGCCGATCGAGGGACACGGAGGGTCGGCCCAGACGAGCGGGGCCCCCTCCGTCGCGGCGCACCTCTCGCACGTGCGGGTCGACCGCCAGACGGGCGAGGTGACGGTACTCCGGCACGTCATCGCGCAGGACGTCGGCCGCGCGCTCAACCCGGCCCTCGTCGAGGGGCAGATGCGCGGAGGCGCCGTGCAGGGCATCGGTTGGGCGCTCTTCGAGCAGCTCGACCACGACGAGGACGGCCGCCTGCTCACCGGCTCGTTCCTCGACTACGCGATCCCCACCGCCGAGCGCGTCCCCGAGATCGACACGCTCATCGTGGAGGTGCCTGCTCCGGACGGGCCGTTCGGGGCGAAGGGCATCGGCGAGGCTCCCGTCGTGGGCGCGCCGGCGGCCGTCGCGAACGCGGTGGCGCGGGCCGCTGGCACACGCCTGTACGAACTGCCGATGACGCCGCCGCGCGTCTGGCAGGCTCTTCGCTCGTGACGGCACTCGAGCGCGCGCAGGCGGTGGTCGGAGCCTGGGACGAGGAGCTCCGCCGCGAGCTCCCCGAGAACGTCTACCTGTTCGACGCCCACACGCACCTCGGCGACGACATCGACGGCATGGTGGGCAGCTATGACGAGCTCACGTCCGTGCTCGATCGATACGGGTTCCGGGGCGCGTTCATGTTCTGCCTCGACGAGCCCGACCGTGAGCCCGGCTTCACGGCGCCGAACGACCGCACGCTCGCCCACGCCGCGCGCTCGGGCGCGGCGCTCATACCCTTCGTCCGGCTCGACCTCACCGCGCAGCCGCTCGAGGAGGCGAGGCGCTGCCTCGAGCTCGGCGCACGCGGGATCAAGCTGCACCCGCGCGCGCAGGCGTTCGCGCTCAACGACGAGCGGCTCCAGCCGGTCTTCGCACTCGCGGTCGAACGCTCGGTGCCCATCCTCATCCACGGCGGTCGCGGGCTTCCGCCGATCGCGGAAGACCTGGAGGCGCTCGTCCGGCGGAACGAGGGCGTCAAGCTGATCGTCGCGCACGCGGGGATCGCCGACATGGCCGGCCTGGCCGGACGGCTGGGCGGCATCAGCGGCGTCTTCTTCGACACGTCCGTCTGGAGCGGCCTCGACCTCCTCGACCTGTATCGCCAGGTCGCCCCCGAGCAAGTCATGTACGCATCCGACTACCCCTACGGGCGCCAGCCGAACTCGCTGCTCGTGGCGACGAGGACGGCCAAGCTCGCGGGCTTCGACGACAAGCAGCTCAGGCTGATGCTCGGCGGGAGCGCGCGTCGCATGAGCGCGGGCGAGGAGCTCGAGCCGTTGTCGGCGCCGAAGGGACCGGCATCCCTCGTGCAACCGCTGACGTTCGCACGGATCCACCAGTACATCTCGATGGCCGTGCCGATGCTCTGGCTTCGCCAGCGAGACGCGATCGGCGCACTCGGGCTCGCTGTCAACGCCTCGCGCGAGCGGAGCAACGGCCATCCGGACACCTCGGAGCGGATCGAAGAGCTCCTCGTGACTGCGCAGGAGCTGTGGCGCGCGGGTGCCGAGATCGAAGAGGGCGACGAGCGCAAGACGACCTTCCGCGCCGCCATCCAGCTCGTCAACCTCGCAGACATGGTCGCGCTTACGACGCGCGCCTGAAGCAATCCATGGTGTGGTCGTCGACCATCCCAACGGTCTGCATGAAGGCATAGACGATCGTCGGCCCGACGTAGCGGAAGCCGCGACGCTTGAGGTCGTTCGAGATCGTCTTCGAGAGATCTGTTTCCGCGGGAAGATCAGCGAGTCGCGTCCACCGGTTCACGATCGGCTGGCCGTCCACGAAGGACCACAGGTACGCGTCGAGACTGCCATCGCTCTCCTGCACCTCGAGCACGCGAGCGGCGTTGCCGACCGCCGACTCGACCTTGAGGCGGTTGCGGACGATCCCCGGATCGGCGAGCAGGCGCTCGACGTCCTTCGGGCCGAAGCGGGCGACGGCCGAGGGATCGAATCCTGCGAACGCGCGCCGGTAGCCCTCGCGCTTGCTCAGGATCGTCGACCACGAGAGCCCCGCCTGCGCCCCCTCCAGCGTGAGCATCTCGAAGAGATGCACGTCGTCGTGCGAGGGGACTCCCCACTCCTCGTCGTGGTACGCGAGCATGAGCTCGCTTCCTCCGGTCGCCCATTCGCAGCGCGGCGCGCTCGACATCGCTCGGTAGGATCGCATGCGGTGCGCCTCGCGGTTCTCGTCGCTCTCGTGTTTCTCGCCGGCTGCGGCGGAGGGGAGGACGAGTCATCGAGCGCCGGTGGCGACGCGGCCGAGGTGACGGAATGCGCCGACGTCGACGCGCCCGAGGCGCGCGATCCGGAGCCTCTGGAGGCGCCGACGGCCGGGCTCGACGAGTCGACGGCGCACAAGCTGACCTTCGACACCAGCTGCGGCTCCTTCACCGTCACGCTCGATCTCGAGCAGGCGCCGAAGACCGCCGCCTCGCTCGTCGCGCTCGCGAACGCGGGCTACTTCGACGAGACGATCTTCCACCGCGTCGTGCCGGGATTCGTGGTCCAGGGCGGGGATCCGACGCAGTCGGGTGCGGGAGGCCCCGGCTACTCCACCGTCGACGTGCCGGCATCGGGATCGGCGTACACGCAGGGCGTCGTTGCAATGGCAAAGTCGGGCGTGGAGGCACCGGGAACGGCGGGGAGCCAGTTCTTCGTCGTCACAGGCGCGGACGCCGGGTTGCCACCCGACTACGCGATCGTCGGCGAGGTGACGGAGGGCATGGGCACGGTCCTGCGCATCGACGCGCTGGGCGTGGGCGACGGACCGCCGTCGCAGCCCGTCGTCGTGAACACCGTCACCGTCGACGAGAGCTGACGTGCGCGTCGCCGCGATCGTCCTCGCGGCAGGCGAGGCGTCGCGGTTCGGCAGCCCCAAGCAGCGCTTGCTCCTTCCACGCGTCCTCGAGCGCCTGCGCGAGTCGCCGGTCGACGACATCGTCGTCGTCGCGGGCGCGTACGAGCTGACCGCTGACGACGTGCAGGTCGTCCGCTGTGCCGACTGGGAGGGCGGCCCGGGTGCATCGCTTCGTTGCGGGTTCGCCGGACTCGGCGACGACGTCGACGTGGCCGCCGTCGTGCTCGCCGACGGCCCCAACCTCGCTCCGGAGGCCGTCGAGCGCGTCCTCGACGCCTGGAGCACGTACGGAGGGATCGTCGCCGCGTCCTATGCCGGAGAGCGGGGCCACCCGCTCGTTCTCGGCCGGGGCGACTGGAACGGTGTCCCCGACGAGGGTCTCCGCGACCGCGAGGTACGGCTCGTCCCGTGCGACGACCTCGGTGCTCCGGGCGACGTCGACACGCCGGAGGATCTCGAAACGGTCTAGAAGGCTAGGCGGTCGCGTCGAGCCCGCGGAGCTCGGCGAGCTTGTCCAGCAGACCGGGCGGCATGCGCTCGACGGAGCTCGTTCGTACGTACCGCCGCAGCGTCTCCTCGAAGCGGTACCGGCGCCGACAGTAGTCGCAGTCGGAGAGGTGCGTCTCCGCCTCGCGCCACTCGTCGTCGGAGAGCGTCCGGTCGAGGAAGTCCTGGAGGAGCTCCTCACAGCGGTCGCACGGCGCTCCCATCAGCGGATTGCCCCCTCCGCGAGGTGTTGCTTGAGCGCTCGTCGACCACGGTGCAGACGCGACATCACGGTTCCGATCGGAACATCGAGGATCTGTGCAGCATCAGCGTACGAGAAGTCGCCGATGTCGACCAGCACGACGACGTCGCGAAACTGCGGCGGGATCTCCGAGAGCGCGCTGACGATCGAGTCCTGCGACAGGCGCTCGACGACGTCGTCCGTCTCGAGAGCGTCCTCGCCCGCGGCGGAGGCGACCTTGTTCGCGAGGTAGTAGTCCGTCTCCTCGAGGGGCTGCGTTTGCGGCGAGCGTTGGATCTTGCGGCCGCGGTCGACGTTCAGGTTCGTGAGGATGCGCAGGAGCCATGCGCGGAGGTTCGTCCCCGGCGTGAACGACCTCCAGCTGCGAAATGCCCTTGCGTATGTCTCCTGCACGAGATCCTCTGCCTCCTCACGCGAGCCGACGAGTCGTCTCGCAACCCGGTACACCTGGTCGGCGAGGGCGAGAGCGTCCTCCTCGAAGCGCGCTCGGTCGCGGGCTTCGGCCGCGATCCGCCGTGCGTCGGTCTCGGGGCCCGCCTCACTCATCGGCGTACCGTACCGCTGTCGTTGACGGAGCCTTGAACGTGGTGCGCGTGTGACCTATTCCCGCGCCGAAGCGATCTCGGGGAAGCCGGACCGCGTGAGAGCGGCGACGATCTCGTCGCGCGAAGTCTTGTCCTCGTCCCACTGCAGCGTGACCTCGCCCATGAGGTTGGCGTTCGCAGACTCGATCCCGTCATGTCCTCGAAGGGCTCCCGCGAGCCTGCCGATGCAGCGCTCGCAGCGGACACCGGTCACCTGGATCGTCGCGCTCGTCATCGCGGCGATGGTACCCGCGTCGCCTCGCGCAGCTGCAGCTCACGGTCGGCGAGCTCGATGAGGAGCGGGTCGTGGGTGGCGCACACGACCGTGGTGCCGGTGTCGTGCGCGAGCGCGGAGAGAAGCCCACCGATCTCGAGCGTCGTGGCGGCGTCGAGTCGCGAGGTCGGCTCGTCCGCGACGACGACGGGCGAGCGGGCGGCGAACACCCGTGCGAGCGCGACGCGCTCGCGTTGTCCGCCCGACAGCAAGTCGACCCGACGCCCTGCGTGCGCCGCCAGACCGACGGCCGCGAGAGCATCGGCCGTCCGTTCCCGCGCGTCGTCGAGCTCGATACCCCGCAGTGCCAGTGCGAGCTCGACGTTCTCGCGCGCGGAGAGGAACCCGGAGAGGCCCGGCGCCTGCCCGACGACGGCGATGCGCTCGCGTCGCAGCGCTGCGCGCGTCGCGCGGTCCCGCTCGGACACCACGGTCTCACCGAGGCGGATCTCGCCCTCGTCGGGAACGTCGAGACCGGCGAGCAGCGCGAGCAGGGTCGACTTGCCCGAGCCTGAAGGACCGGTTACGACGGAAAGCTGACCGGGAGCAAAGACAGCGTCCACGCCGTCGAGCGCGACCTGGGTGCCGTAGCGTCGGGTCGCGCCTCGCGCCTCGAGAACCTCGCCGCGCGAGCCTCCCAGTCGAGCGCGCTCGGCGACCCGCAGCTCCACGCGGCCATCGACCGGATGCAGCGAGACCGACCCCTCGCCGGGCACGATTCGGGCCCGGTCGTGGATGCCCGCCGCCCGGAGCGCCTCCTCGGGGATCCGCAGCCAGCCGCCTGCCCCGACGACCGCAGTCTCGTGCTCGCCCGACCGCTCCTCGCTGACACGGCCGTCGCGAATGTGGACGACCCGGTCGGCGATCTCCGTCGAGGCGGGGTCGTGACTCACGAGAACCGCCGCCGATCCGTGCTCGCGAACGAGCTCGGACAGGAGCGCGAGGACGTCGCGCGCAGCCTTCTCGTCGAGATCACCGGTCGGCTCGTCCGCGATGAGGAGCTTCGGCCGGTGCGACAGTGCGGCACAGAGCGCGATTCGCTGCTGCTCGCCTCCCGCGAGCTCGTGTGGAAGGGCGTGGACACGATCGAGCAGGCCGACCCGCTCCAGGAGCTCGCAGGCGCGGGCCTTCGCAGAGTCGGCGGGAACGCCGGCGAGCCGGAGTGGAAGCGCGATGAGCTCCGCAGCAGTGAGCTCGCCCTCGAGCGCGTGCCAATAGTGCTGGTCGGCATACCCGAGAAGGTCGCGCCGATAGCGTCCGAGCTCGCCGGCCGAGGCATTCGGCACGTCGACACCGGCGACGACGAGCGAGCCGGCCAACGGCCGCGCGAGGCCGGCGAGGATGCGCATGAACGTCGTCTTCCCGGATCCGCTCGGGCCGAGCACCACACAGATCTCGCCCTCGTCGACCGTCAGCGTGAGTCCTTGCAGCGCGGCGACTCCGCCCGCGGCGGACGGATAGACGGCGAAGAGCTCCCGTGCATCGACCAGCCGCCTGCTCACTCGACCTCCCTGTACGCGGGCCCACGCTCACCGGCGAAGGCGTGCCTCGTGGCGCCGCCGACCAGCAGCGCGGCGAGGACGGCGAACGCGGCGAGGCCAACGGCCACGAGCAGCGGGTCGACGACCAGCGCGAGAGGCGGCTCCGCATCGGCGCCGCGGGCAGTCACCGTGACGACGCGCGTGACGAGGAGGAGCAGCGCGAGGCCAGTCGCGATCCCACCGACGAGCCCGACCGCCGAGACCGTCGCCGCACGCGCCCTCACGACCCGGCGGAGGAAGCCCGGCGAGGCACCCTGCGCCTCGAGATCGAAGTGCTCGCCGCGGTCGTCGCGCAGGTCTGCGCGGACCGCGAGCGCGAGCCCGAGCACGGCGAGCAGCAGCGCGACGGCGGCCGTTCCCACGAGCGCGAGCAAGGTGCCCTGCGCGAGCGGATCCTCGCGAGCCTCTCTTTCGACATCGTCGCGCACCGCCGCGTCGAGGACGCGGAACGGAGCGCGCGTCAGCGCGACGGAAACGGCTGCTTGCGTCCCGGGCGCGAAGTCGAGCCAGACCTCGTTCTCGCGGGCGCCTCCGGGCGCTTGGGCGTTGATCGCCGTTCGCAGGGCAACGCGATCCCCGACGACGGCGTCCCCCTCGGTCCCCGGGAACCGCTCCACGACGGCCGCGATGCGCACCGGCACCGATCCGCCGCCGATCTGCAGCGGGATGACCTCACCGACGCCGCCGGCGATCTCGGCAAGACGTGGCGTGACGAGCACGGCCGGCGGCGCGTCGTCCGTGGGCTGCGACACGCGGAGGCCGGAGGTGCGCTGCAGCGTGAGCGGAACACGGACGCGGACGCCGCTCGGCGTCGGTCGCACGACCGATCCGCCCACTCCGATCCAGCCGCGAAGGCGCCGGGCGAGCGGCCCGGAGATCGGAACCGTCGCGAAGAACGCGACGCCCGCATCTGCCCCGCGCTCGATGAGGCGCGGCGGTGGGACGATCTCGAGGGCGGTCAGGAGGGCTTCGGCGGGAACACGAGCAGTGAGCGTCGTCGACCTGCGCGGCCTCGCCTCGCCGAGCTCGACGCGACGGAACGAGCCGTCGTCCGAACGGACGATGGCCGCCAGCGACACGAGGCCGGGAGCGACCCGCAGTGCGATGCGGCCAGTCGCCAGCGGAATCCCTCTCATCTCGGCCGACCCGTCGGGATCGACGAGCGCGGCGAGCTCCGCGCGTCCTCTCCCCGACGCCCATTCGCTCCGCCAGACGCCGACGTCCTCGATCGCGGCCCCGTCGAGGCCGAGGACGGTGACGCCGCTCACGCGCTCGGCTCGCCCGGCACCGCCCCGAACGCGGAGCACGGGCCGGGCGGCGCCGTCGCCGGCGAGCTCGTCGAACCGCTCGAGCGGTGCCGCCTCGAACACGCGGACGAGATTCTGCAGCTGTTCTCGCACGACGACGTCATGCGGAACCCGGAAAGCCGCTTGCTCGCGGTCACCGCGCACGAGCGTGGCGCGATAGCCCTCGGCGAGCAACGCCACGGCGAAGGCGATCGTCAGGAATGCGACGGTGGCCACCGCCGCGCCAGGCCCCCGCGCCAACCCGATCGCCGCGAGCCGCGAGGCGAGCCCTCGCGACCCGCGGTCCGCCCTGAACCGAGCAAGCGCCGGGAAGATCCTCGCGACAGCGAGCGCTGCCGCAATGGCGATGAGACCCGGGAGGAGCAGGAGCACGAGCGCACTCCCCTCACCTCGCGCCAGCCGATCCTCGTCGGCTGCGCCGGCGGCGAGCGCGACCGCTACGGCGACCAGCGCGGCGACGGCGACGACGTCGAGCGCCCCGATCCGGGATGGGCCGAGCGGGGGGAGCGAGACGGTGATCCACACGAGCACGGTCGCGACGACGGCCGCCGCCACGGCGAGCGCGATCCCGGCCGGAGAGAGAACGCTCTCGCGAAGCACGTCCGCGACCGGCGCGCCGGCCAACGAGGCAACGATGGCGGCGGCGGCGGTTCCCGCCAGCCACCCGAGGGCGACACCGACGAGCGCCACCGCACTCGCCTCGAGTCCGCCCAGCAGCCGGAGCTGCCAGGGCTGCGCTCCCGACCACGTGAGCCGTCGGCGAGCTGCCCCGAGGTCGCGCCGCATCCCGCGCGCGGCCAGGATCGTGAACGCGAGCAGCAGCGCGGCTCCCTCACCTCCCACGAGCAGGAGCCGCGTACCCGCGACGTTCGCCGACCGCTCGGCGTCTCGGAGCTCCTCGACCGGTGCGTCGACGCCGAACGACGACGAGCGCTCCGTGAGCTCGACCCGCGCTCGCTCGCTCCGCGCGACGAGCTCGTCGACCTGCCACAGCCGAGGAGCACCTGGTGCGATCGGCCACACCCACGCATAGGTCCGGTACGTGCGGTCGAGCGCCGGAGAGGCGTCGAGCCCGGCGCGGCCTTCGGCGACCACGAGCGGTGGAGGCGGCGGGCGATGGTACTCGCTCGTGTCGCCGAGCTCGGGTGGAACCGTCGCATCCGCGACGGCCGCGTCGTTGGACAGGAGGAAGTCGCCGTACAGCCGACGCGACCGCAGCGTCGCCGTGCCGACCTCGACGAGCCGAAGCTCCGGCGCATCCGGGAGAGCGCCGCGACCGCGCAACCTCAGCACCTCGCAGCGCTCCGGCTCACATCGACGCGGGAGCCGGCCCGACCGGAGGAGCACGTGGTCGGCGACGCCCTCGATCGCCGTGATGCCGACGAAGCGCCCGGCCACCGTGCTCTCGCGGAACAAGACGAGCGGGGTCGGGCCGTCGAGGCCGAGCCCTGCGAACGCCTCGTCGACGGCCCCGTCGAGCGACGCAAGCCGCTCGCTCGAGTCGCCGGGAATCCCGAACCACGCAGCACGCACCGATCTCTCGGACGCAGGAATGCGCTCGATCGCCAGCGCCGTCGAGCGGTCGGTGGCGATCGTCACGCCGGCGAGCACACCGGCCAGGACGACGGTCGCGGCGACGAGTCCCAGGATCGCGACGACCGCGCCGCTGTCCCTCCGCCGGAGGCGCTTCCAGGCGAGGCCGGCGACGACGGTCGCGGCGCTCAGCGTCCAGCCCTCTTGCGCTCGCGATACGCCGCCGACTTGGTCCGGCTCCCGCAGATCGACATCGAGCACCACGTGGACGAGGCGTTCCGCGACGCGTCGAAGAACAGCCAGCCGCAGTGCGGCCCGGGACACGACTTGAGCCGCTTCCAGGCCCCGGAGGCCTGCGCCTCGAACACCCGCGTGAGGATCTGGGCGAACGCGCCGTTCACCCCGTCCTCGGCCGGTTCGAGCCTCACGTCGCCTCGCTCGCCCAGGCCGAAGCGCAGTGGTGTCTCGGCGGCGAGCGACGCGAACTCCGCCCGCAACGCATCGTCCGCTTCCGCGCCGCGCGTGTTGCGTTTCGCAAGCTCTCGAAGGACGTCACGGAGCGCCCGAGCCCGCACGAACGAGCTCGCATCCACGGTTGCGTCGCTCGAGACGAGGTCGCGCGCCTGCAGCCACGCCGCGAGCAACTCGGGGGTCGCGATGTCGTCGACAGCCCACACCGCGATCTCGGTGTTCACGAAGTCCTGTACGAAATCGAGCGGTGGCGGCGCCGGCGCACGGCCGGCGGGTTGGAACCCGGGCGGAACAGCCTTCACCGGTGAAAGAGTATCGGTGGTGCCTCCGACACCGTCAAACAGGAAACGTCGGTGTCAGCGCTTCACGCCGTGCACGGGCCTGCCCGCTGCCTCCCACGCGTAGTAGGACGCGCTCGGGCCGAATCCCCTCTCGTAGTCGACGATCCGCGGGTTGCGACCCACTTCCTTCGCGCGCTGCGCGTGCCACAGGAGATTCGGATCGTCGCGCTCCTCCCACACGAGCACGAGGTGCGCCGCGGTCATGAAGTCCGCGACGAAGGTGCACCCCTCGGCGGGACAGGGGAATGGGTCGGTACGCACGCAGAACCAGCCGCCATGGTCGCCGTCGTCCTCGCCCTCCCACAGCTTTTCGTCCGACTCGAGGTCGACATCCGAGAGAACGGCGGCCCCCGGCCGAAGCTCCGACTCCACGGGGGCACAATAGCCAGGTGCCCGACACCGACCGACGCGACGTCGCCCTCGTCCTGTCGGGCGGCGGCATCAACGGGATCCTGCTCGAGCTCGGCTTCCTGCGACGTCTCTCGGAGACACCGCTGTGGGCGCGAGTCGGCTGGATCTACGGGACGTCGGCAGGTGCGCTCGCGGGCTCGATGGCGGCGCTGGGACGGCTCGACGACCTCGAGGAGTTCCTCCTCGGCCTGTCGCCGGAGGACGCGTTCCGACCACGTGCCGTGTGGCAGTTCCCCGGCGGGCTGCACGACTACACGCTGCCGGCGACGGTCGCCCACCGGGTCGGCGAGCCGGAGGAGCTCGGGCTCGCGCTCGCCCGCTCCGAGATCGAGCTCGTCGTCTACGCGACCGACGTCAGCGACTACCCCGAGGGGGACGAGGCACGCGACTTCGAGCTCGAGTACTCGTCGCGGAAGACCGAGCCCGACGTGATGGGACGGGCGATCCTTGCGTCGGCCGCCATCAGCGGGCTCGTGCTCCCGATCAGGCTGGACGGGCGCATCGCAACGGACGGCGGCTGGGTGCGGAACTTCCCGTTCGAGCACGCGTATCGCAATCCGGACGTCTCGGCCATCGCGGCGTTCCGGTACGTCGCGAGCTATCCGGCAACGAACTCCGCGTACCTGGAGCGGACGCGCGAGCGTCTGGAGCGATTCCGGGCCGTCCCTCCTGTTCGTGCGCTCCTCGCGGAAGTGCGGCTGGCGCAGGAGCGGTCGTCGCGCGGCGAGCCGGCGCACTACGGCGAGCTGATCGTCCGCCTCATGCGGGTCGCGTTCGCGCGCAACGCCGTGGTGGAGGAGCGGATCGCGCGCGACCGCGATCTCTCGGTGGAGGAGCTTCGACGGCTACGCGAGGATGTCGTCGCAACTGCCGTCGGTGCAGCGGTGCCGTGGCGACGACGCCGGCTGCGAGCCGAGCTCGAATCGCGATTCGGGTCGGCGCGCTTCCCGTTCCGCCACGATCGACACGTCCCGACGTTGATCGTCCGGGCGACGACCGGCGAGTTAGGCCTCGATCCGACGTTCCGCGGCGACACGCCGTGGCCAGACGCGGTGAAACGCGAGCTGATCGAACGCGGCTACAAGCTCACCGACGAGGCGCTGGCCGGAAGCGAGCTTGCACGCTGACCCGTACTGCAGTTCAGTCGAAGGAGCGACGCGGCCGCGACAGCGGACGTCTTCAGGGATTGTCGCGCGAGCGGAGCCCGCACTCGCGGGCTCCGCTCCCTGCGGGAAAGGAAGGTCGGCAGGGATCCGGGCAGGCAGTCGGACCCCTTGCCGATGCAGGTGAGCAGGCCCCGGAGACCGGGCCGTGCTCGCGGCTATCCCTGGGGGGAGGCGGGCTGGCGTCCGAGCGTGACTGTCACGCTCGTTCGTGATGCGTCGCGATAGATCACGAGCTTGACCTTGTCTCCCGGCTTCTTGCCGGAGATCGCGTCGCGAAGCTCTTCGACCGAGGAGATCGTCTTGCCTTCGAACGCGACGATGATGTCGCCGCCGAGGGTGTAGCTCACACCCGCGACGACGACCTCGGTCTCGCCGCCCTGGATGCCCGCCTTGTCGGCGCCGCTCTCGTCCGTCACGGATCCGACGAGGACACCGGTCTCGACGGGGAGGTTGTACCTCTCGGCCACGTCGTCGGTCAGGGCCTGGCCGCTGATGCCGAGATAGGCGTGGTCGACGCGTCCGGTGCGCAGGATCTGCGCGATGACGTCCTTCACCGTGTTCGAGGGGACGGCGAACCCGATCCCGACGTTTCCGGTCGCGCTCGATCCCGTCCCGGTCTCGATCTGTGTGTTGACGCCGATCACCTGGCCACGTGCGTTCAGCAGCGGCCCACCCGAGTTGCCGGGGTTGATCGGCGCATCCGTCTGGATGACGTGATCGATCGTGAAGCTGTTGGGCGCCTGGATGAGACGCTGGAGCGCGCTGACGATGCCCGCGGTCACCGTACGGTCGAGGCCGAAGGGATTGCCGATCGCGACCACCGGGTCACCGACGCGCACGGCGTCCGAGTTGCCCATGGAGAGAGGTGTGAGCGCGCTCGCGGCGGTCTCGACGCGGAGGACCGCGAGGTCGGTCGACGGGTCCGTACCGACGACTTCGGCCTGCACCGTGTCGCGGTTCGAGAAGCTGACCGTGACCTGCCCCGCGTCGCGGACGACGTGGTAGTTCGTGACGATGTGCCCGGACTTGTCGATGACGAATCCCGAGCCGAGCGCGGCGTTCTGCCCAAAGGGACTCGTCGAGCTGGACGTCGAGTTGTCGCTGGCGTTGATGCGAACGACGCCCGACGAAGCGCGCTCGTAGATCTCGTTCACGGACATCGCGTCGCCGGATGCCGGGGCGAGCGCGGGCGACGGCGCGGCAGCTGTCTCGGTCACGACGGTCGTCGTCGAGTCGAGGCCGCCCAGAAGAGCGACGCCTCCGACTGCGACAGCGCCGCCGAGAATGGCGGCTGCAACGAGAGCGGCTCCGGACCGCAGCGACGCGAACGACATGACTCGAGCGTTATAGCCCGGTCGCCATGAACCCCGGGTTAGCCGCCGTTAAGCGCCCGTTGCCGTGGCTCAGGCGATCAGCAGACCCGTGACGTACATGGTCGCGACGCCGGCGATGAAGCCGACGATCGCGTGTCCCGACCGGAGGCCGCCCGGAGCGTTGCGAGCGACGTAGCGCCCGACCTCGACGACGACCTGGAACGCCGCGCCTGCCGCGATCGCGAAGAAGAGCGCGATGAGGACGTCGCTCGACGTGTAGCCGCCGATCCAGGTGCCGAGGATCGTGGGAGCGCCGGCGACGAGTGCAAGGCCCGCCAGCACGATCAGCGTGACGCGCGTCTTGGCGACCGGTGTGGCGATGCCGAGGCCCTCCGTGACGTTGTGGATCATGAAGCCGACGATCAGGAATGCGCCCAGCTGGAGCTCCCCGATCGCAAACGATGCGCCGATCGCGAGCCCTTCGCCCAGGTTGTGGAGGCCGATGCCGACCGCGATGAGGAACGCGAGCGTGAGCCCGGTCGCCGCCGCGCCGCGCGTGAGCCGCGCCGCGAGCGCAGTCATCCCGAGGAAGCTCAGCGCGACGCCGAGAAGGACCAGACCGGAGCCGCCGAGAGACGCCGGGAGCCCGGCCTGCAGGTCGAACGCCTCGGACAACGCCTCGACCCCGAGGAAGGAGAGCAGTCCGGCCGTGAACGCCATGAACGCCGAGAGCCAGACCGGGCTGGCCTGCCGCAGTGCCGGCAGCCAAAGGAGGCCGAGCGCGACGGGCAGCACGCCCACGAGGAGCCCGATCAGGGCGTACCCGAGGAAGCCCTCCACGGACGGCTGTGGCGTCTCGATCGCCGCGGGAATCTCCTCGACGGTCTCGATCCCGGTCGAGCTCGTGACCCCCACGGTGATGGGCTCGCCGTCGACCCAGTCGAAGGGCACGACGATCGTGCTCGACCGCAGCCGCCCGAGCGTCGTCGGGCCTTCGACCGTGAACGGCACGATCGCGTCGTCGACGTTGACGTTGGCGATGGTCAGGTCGTCCGGCTGCGGGTTCCGGACCGTGATCCGGATCTCGCCTGGCGAGAACTCGACCCGACGGATGTCGAACTCGTCGGCCGGCGGCGGATTCGTCCCTACGAGGTCGGCAAGCGACGACCCGCTGTTCACGACGAGGCCGACCGCGAGCGCGAGCAGCAGCACCGGTACGACGGCCCAGATCCGCCAGTCGAGACGGCTGCGGCCCGGTGCCGCCGACTGCGCCTCCACTAGTCGACGACCTCGAAGAAGCCCATCCAACCGAGCTCGGCGAACTCCGACTGGTGCGCGTGGAACATGAACGTCCCGGTGTTCGCGAACTGGATCTCGAGCACGCCGCGCTGGCCCTGGCACTGCATC
>JAJTCQ010000048.1 GCA_021323315.1 Gaiellaceae bacterium
GTGCCGAACGCCCCCGCGGTGGGAATTGCGTAGCTCCGGTCGCGCCAATCCTCGCCCCAGGTGAGGGGCTGCGTCCACTGCGTCTTCAGGTTAGGGCCCGTCGGGCCGTTGAAGAACGCCTTCTGGAGCTCGCCCCAACGGCCCTCGAACGCGATCCATGGATACGCGACCTCGGCGGCGTCCCGGTCACTCGGGATCGTCACGACGCGAGGAGAGAGCTGGCGGTGCGGGCCGCGCGTGTCGTCGCAGCCGACGCCCGCCTCCGCCGAGCTCCCGAGCCACAGCGCGTCGCCGTACTTGTTCGCGTGCGATCCTGCCGCCGGGTACACGACGGGACGCCCGCCCTCGAGGACGAGCTTCTCGTCGCCCCATTCGGCGCGCTCGGCGCCTTCGTGTGAGCTGTACCCGACCTCGGCCGGATCCTGGGTGAGCGCGCTCGCCGCATCGGGCGCGTCGAAGACGAGCTGGATCATCTCCCAGTCGCCCTCGTGCGTGTTGTTGAAGTCGTTGAAGGGGTAGAAGAACCAGTACTGGAGGGCGAGCTCGCCCTGGAACTCCGGCTCGCCGACGACATGCGCGTAGACGACGGGCTCGCTGCCCTCGGTCAGGCGTTGGGCCCAGCGGTTGTAGTCGCAGCCGGGTTCGAGCGCGTTTCCCGGAAAGTCGAGGTGGTACTCGAAGCGGTCGACCAGGTCGTCGGCGGACGGCCCGATCTCGACGAGGTCGGTGACGTTCCACGGGCCGCGCAGCGCGACGGTCTGTTCCCCGAGCAGGAGATCGATGTCCGTGGGGACGAACGGCTCGCCGTAGCCGCAGACCTCCTCCTGCTCCACGATCCGGACGACCGGCGCGTACTTCTCGGCGAGCGCGCGCTCGTCGGCGAGGTCGGCGGCAGCCGCCGGCGCGAGTATCAGCGCGGCCGACACGACGGCGAGCAACGACGCGCGGGCTGCGCCCTTCATCGCAGCCCATTCTCAGCAGCCGTGCGGACGGCGTTCGTTGCGTACGATGGAGCCTTGTGATCGCGATCGTCCCCGATCGGGACGAGCTCGTCCAGCACGGCATCTCCGTGCGCGGGCACGTCTTCTGGCACCCGACGACGTCGCAGCTCTACGAGCACGCGCTCGCCCGAGGCGACGCCCGCCTCGCCGAGGGTGGTCCGCTCGTCGTCGACACGGGCAAGCACACCGGCCGCTCGCCGAAGGACAAGTTCATCGTGCGCGAGCCCGGGTCGGAAGCCCGGATCTGGTGGGGAGACGTGAACGTCGAGATCTCCGAGGAGCACTACGACGGACTCCGCGAGAAGGTCGCGACGCGCTTGAGCGAGGGCGACGTCTACGTGATCGACGCGTTCGCGGGCGCCGACCCGGCGCATCGCCTCGCCGTCCGCGTGATCACGGAGAGCCCCTGGCACGCCCTCTTCGCGAAGACGCTCTTCATCGACCCCACCGACGAGGAGCTCGACGACATGGAGCCGCAGGCGCTCGTCCTCCACGCGCCGTCCGTCTCGGCCGTGCCGGAGGAGGACGGGACCTGCACGGAGACGTTCGTCTGCCTGCATCCCTCGCGCATCGAGGTGGTCATCGGCGGCACGTTCTACGCGGGCGAGATCAAGAAGTCGATCTTCACGGTCATGAACGACCGGCTGCCGCTCGACGGCGTCTTCCCGATGCACTGCTCGGCCAATCTCGACGACGCGGGGCGGGTCACGGTCTTCTTCGGCCTCTCGGGCACGGGGAAGACGACGCTCTCCGCGGACCCCGAGCGCCACCTCATCGGCGACGACGAGCACGGCTGGTCGGACGACGGTGTGTTCAACGTCGAAGGCGGCTGCTACGCGAAGGTGATCCGCCTGTCGGCGGAGGCCGAGCCGCAGATCTACACGACGACGCGCGCCTTCGGAACGGTCCTCGAGAACGTCGTCGTCGATGAGCAGGGCCTGCTCGACCTGGACGACGATTCGAAGACCGAGAACACGCGGGCGGCCTACAAGCTCGAGCAGATCGCAAACGCGCTTCCGACCAAGCGCGCAGGGCATCCGAGCTCGGTCGTGTTCCTCACCGCGGATGCATTCGGGATCCTCCCGCCGATCGCGCGGCTCACGCGCGACCAGGCGCTGTACTGGTTCCTCTCCGGGTTCACGGCGAAGCTCGCCGGCACGGAGATCGGCGTGACCGAGCCCCAGCCGACGTTCTCTGCCTGCTTCGGCGCGCCGTTCCTCCCGCAGCCGCCGTCCGTGTACGCGCGCATGCTCGGCGAGAAGCTCGACGCGCATCCGAGGGCGAAGGTCTGGCTCGTCAACACGGGCTGGACGGGTGGGCCGTTCGGCCAGGGTCGGCGGATGCCGATCGACGCGACGAGGACGCTCCTCGATGCGGCGCTCTCGGGGGACCTGGACGGCGTGGAGTACCGCGACGACCCGACCTTCGGCCTGGACGTCCCCGTCGCGGTGCCCGGCGTCGACTCGGCCCTTCTCGACCCCCGCTCGACGTGGTCCGACCCCGAGGCGTACGACGCGAAGGCCGCCGAGCTCGCGCGCATGTTTCGGAAGAACTTCAGGCGCTTCGACGACGTGACTCCGGGCGTCGCGGCCGCCGGCCCGACCGTGTAGCACGACCTGGACACGTCGGCGACCGCCTCCTTACGCAGGCTTCATCTTCGCGCGGCTATAAACGGCCGCGTGCCGAGACGATCGACGAGGCGCTTCGCGGTCCTCCTGTCCGCCGCACTCCTGCTCGGCGCCCTGGCAGCCACTGCCTGGGTCGAGCAGCGCCCTCGTGCCTCGTACGCGTCCCGGCTGTCGGCGGACGCCGGCGCACCGCTCCGCGCGAACCGGCTCGCGCAGGTGCCCATCACGTACCGGGGTGGCCCGATCACCACGTCGACAGGCGAGACCGTGGACGTTCGTGTCTCGGACGCCCTTCCACCGGAGACCTCGACACCCGAGGGCTGGGCTGAGTTCCTCGCGAAGCTGACGCACGGCCCGGAGATCGCGCAGCTGACGGCATACATCGTGACGTTCGACGAGGTACAGCAGATCTGCGGCTCCCGTGCGCTCGGCTGCTACGGCGACGACCGGATGGTCGCGCCCGGGGAGATCGCCGCCGACATCGCACCCGAGGAGGTCGTGCGGCACGAGTACGGGCACCACATCGCAAACCACCGGTCGAGTCCGCCCTGGATTGCGATCGACTGGGGCCCGAAGCGGTGGTCGAGTGCGGCGAATGTGTGCGCGAGGGTTGGCCGGCGTGAGGCGTATCCCGGCGACCAGGGATCGAACTACTCGCTGAACCCCGGAGAGGCGTGGGCCGAGACCTACAGGCTCATGGACGAGCGCAAGGTCGGGATCACGACCTCGACGTGGCAGATCGTCGCCGCGAGCTTCTTCCCGAGCGAGGCTGCGCTCCAGGCCGCCGAGCTCGACGTCACCCAACCATGGGCAGCCCCGCGCACGACGGTGTCGACGCGTGTGTTCGGGCGCAGGACGCCGAAGGTGTGGTGGATCCGGCTCGCGACGCCGCTCGACGGCGACTTCCGAATCACCGCGACGATGCCGCACGGCGGGACGCACGAGGTGGCGCTCGTGGGCGCCAATCGGAGCACGGTCGTGAAGCGGGCGAGGTGGACCGGCCAGCGTGTGAAGCGGCTCGACGGCACGGTGTGCGGTCGGCGCTCGACCTTCGTCCGGGTGACGCAGACAGGCGCGCTCGGACGGGTCCGCGTGTCGGTGACTATCCCGTGACCCGGGCGTATGCGGCCGCCGCGGCCGCTCTGCTCGTTGGTGGGGCCGCAGCCGCGGCGAGCGGCGCTCCGGCGTCGCCCGCCCTGTCGAGCGTCACCGCCGCGGAGATCGCAGGGCCCCGGTCGCCGGCCGCGCTCGCGGCGTGGTGCGGCAGCGCTTCGCAGACCGACCGCGCTCCGAACGGCGTCGCCGGCAATCCGATCCACTGGGTGTACGCGATCCCCTCCGACGGCGCGGACAACCTGGCGGGCCTTGCGAGCGTCATGCAGGCGGACGCCGAGCAGATCGACGCGTGGTGGCGAGGCCAGGATCCGGCGCGCACACCCCGCAACGACGTCGCGCGGTTCACGTGCGGCACGCAGCTCGACATCACGACGATCCGCATACCGCGCACGAGCGCCGAGCTCTCGCTGCTCCAGGGCCGCTTCTCCTCGATCGTCGACGCGCTCGAGGCGGTCGGCCTCGGCTCGTCACTCACGAAGTACGTGGTCTACTTCGACGGCCCGACCGCCGACGCGAACGTGTGCGGCCAGGGCGGAAGCGAGTCGAACGGCTTCGGGGTAGCGATCGTCTACTACCGCTCGTGCACGGGAGTGTCGACGGCCGCGGTCGCGGTGCACGAAGTGCTCCATACGCTCGGCGCGGTTTCGCGGAGCGCGCCGCACGACTGCGACGGCGAATCGAGCGGGCACACCTGCGACAACGAGGCCGACCTCATGTTTCCCTCGATCGGCGGTGACCCGCTCTCGGCGAAGCTCCTCGACCCCGCCCGCGACGACTACTACGCCCATTCGGGGGGCTGGACCGACGCGCAGGACTCGGCGTGGCTGGTTCGTCTCGATGCGCAGGCCCCGCTCGCACTCACGATCTCCGGGCCGGGCTCCGTGACCGCGAACGTGCCCGGCCTCCTGTGCGCCGCGAGCTGCACGACGACGTGGAACGCGGGACAGCCGCTCGCCCTGACCGCGGCGCCCCGCGCCGGATCGAGGCTCGTTCGCTGGACCGGCGCCTGCTCCGGTTCGTCGGCCTGCAACGTCACCGTTACCCCGGGCGCCTCCGTCGGCGCGCTGTTCGCCCCCGCGTCCTTCCGGCTCCGGGTGTCGGTCAGCGGAAGGGGGGC
>JAJTCQ010000006.1 GCA_021323315.1 Gaiellaceae bacterium
CCCGACGCGCTATGGCGCGCGAGACGTAGGAGCCCAGGCGAACAGGATTCGACACGCAGGGCCAGCACGTCTCGTGTCGTGGGAGCGACCCTGCGAGGTGCCCCCGCCAGCAGGCCATATCCCGAGAAGTCACTCGACGCGGTCGGTACGGCCTAGCGCCACACGTGGTCGCCCCGGGGTCCACGGTGGGCACCGCGGTTCCTTTCTCCGTCGTCCGCGTAGGCACCTCGGAAGTGAGCGCCCGCCTTGCGGTAGAGGCTCGGCGCGACGCATACGTGCACACCTGGTGTACACCCGGTCAGGCGCGATCCTCGATTTGCAGGGATGTTCGGGCCCAGCTTGGACGCGGACCGCTCGCTTTCGCGCGCGAGTATGCGGGAATGTCGCTTGAGGCTGACGTGCAGCGACGCTGGAGCGAACGTAGCGCGGAGCTTCGCGCTCCGGAGCGGAGGTCTAGTCCGCGTCTACGCCGTAGTCTCCGCGCGTGATCGTCTGCCCAAACTGCGGCCAGGAGAACCTGGAAGGCTTCCGCCTGTGCGGGATGTGTGGTGCCTCGCTCACCACCGAGCCGATCGCAACCCGCGAGGAGCGGAAGGTTGTCACCGTCCTCTTCTGTGACCTCGTCGGCTCGACGGGGCTGGGGGAGTCGACCGATCCCGAGGCGCTGCGCGCTCGCATGCGCCGCTACTTCGAGGATCTACGCGCGATCATCGAGCGGCACGGGGGAACGGTGGAGAAGTTCGTCGGCGACGCGGTCATGGCGGTATTCGGGATCCCGGTGTCGCATGAGGACGATGCCCTCCGCGCGGTGCGTGCTGCCTCGGAGATGCGCGCTGCGATCGCGGAACACGGCCTCGAGGCTCGGATCGGCATCAACACCGGCGAGGTCGTGGTCGGCGGCGAGGGAGAGACGCTCGTCACGGGCGACGCCGTCAACGTCGCGGCGCGACTCGAGCAGGCCGCTGCGGCAGGAGAGACTCTGATCGGCGCGGAGAGTCGGGTGCTCGTGCGGGACTCGGTGAAAGTCGAGGACGTCCAGCCGCTCGCCCTGAAGGGGAAGTCCGAGCTGGTCGAAGCGTTCCGGCTCCTCGAGGTGCTCGACGCCGCCGCCCCGCTCGCGCGGCGGCGGGACACGCCGCTCGTCGGCAGAAAGCGCGAGCGCCAGCGTCTCTGGCGCGACTACGAGGACGCCGTGGCCGACCGCACGTGCCGGCTCTTCACGCTCCTCGGGCCGGCCGGCATCGGGAAGTCGCGGCTCGTCGCGGACTTCGTGCAGCGCGTGGGCGACGCGGCAGACCTCCTGCACGGGCGCTGCCTCTCGTACGGCGAAGGGATCACCTACTGGCCGCTGGTCGAAATCCTGGTCTCGATCGGCGTCGACGCCGAGTCGATCATCGGCACGTCCCCTCCGGAGACCCAGCTCGCTTTCCGGCGGCTCCTCGAAGCACGGGCGGCCGAGCGCCCGCAGGTCGTCGTGATCGACGATCTCCAGTGGGCCGAAGCCGTTTTCGTCGACCTGGTCGAGCACGTGGCGGACCTCTCGCGCGACGCGCCCATCTTCCTGCTCTGCATCGCGCGAACGGAGCTGCTTGACTCGAGGCCGGGGTGGGGCGGAGGAAAGCTAAATGCAACGTCGCTCCTACTGGAGCCGCTCGGCCCGAAGGAGTGCTCGGCGCTCATGGACGAGCTCGTCGCCGACGCTCCACTCGCGGACGACCTGCGCGAGCGCATCACGACGGCGTCGGCCGGGAATCCGCTCTACGTCGAGGAGATGCTCGCAATGGTGCGCGAGCACGGCGTCGGAGACGAGATCGCTGTCCCGCCCACGATTCACGCGCTCCTTCAGGCGCGTATCGACTCGCTTGACGGCGACGTCCGCATGGTCATGGAGCGTGGATCCGTCGAGGGCGAGATCTTCCACCGCGGGTCGGTGGCGGTTCTCTCTCCGGATCCCGTTCGACCCGCGGTCGAGTCCCATCTCGCAACGCTCGTCCGCAAGGAGCTCATCCGCTCGACGTCGTCGACTTTCCCCAAGGACGAGGGGTACCGCTTTCGCCATCTGCTCATCCGCGACGCTGCCTACGAGTCGCTGCCGAAGGCGATCCGCGCCGAGCTTCACGAGCGTTTCGCCGAATGGCTCTCTGGCCACGACCTCGTCGAGAGCGACGAGATCGTCGGCTACCACCTCGAGCAGGCGCATCGGTACCGGGCCGAGCTCGATGGCTCCGATCCGGCGCTAGACGGACTTGCGCGTCGCGCTTTCGCGTGTCTTGCGGAGGCAGGGCGAGGAGCCCTCGAACGTGGTGATTTCAACGCCGCCCGCTCACTCTTCGGCCGTGCGACGAGCCTGTTGCCGGAGCACGACGAGGCGAGACACGCGCTCGGGCCGGAGTACGCCGAGGTCCTGTTCGAGTCAAACCTCGACGAAGCCTGGAACGTGCTGTCGCAGGCGATGGAGGCGGTCGACCCGGGAACGCGGGCTCACGCCGCTCTGTCGATGGCGACCACGGGGAGTTACGCGAGCTCGTCCGAAGAAAGCGAAGCGTGGCGGGACGAGGCGCGGACCATCTTCGAGGGGTCCCGGGACGACTACGGCTTGGGGCGTTACTGGTGGAGCATCGCGATGGCTTCATGGGACAGCTTGCGTGTGCAGAAGACGGCCGATGCTTGCGAGCTCTCGCTCGCGCATCTGGAGCGCACTGGGGAGAGGGGGGCACGGCTGAGAGGGAGAGTTCGAGGCAGGTTGAGCTCGTGCTACTACAACGGGCCGATGCCGGTGGACGAGGCAATCGAGCGCATCCGGGCACTTCGCGCAGACGAGCACCGCCTCCTTCCTGAAGCGTGGTTGACCATCGAGATCGGACGCTTGTGCGCGATGAAAGGAGCCGCCGAGCGTGCCCGCGAGCTCTGGAGTGGCGCGCGCCAGGTGTATCTCGACGCGGGACTCATGATGAGCGCCGGCTCGTTCGCCCAGGGCGGAGCCCACCTCGCCTTCCGGGCCGGCAACCCCGGGCTTGAGGAGGCGCGGCTTCGTGAGGGCCTCGAAATCCTCGAAGGAATCGGCGAGCGTCGTTTCTATTCCACCCAGGCTCTGATGCTCGCCGAGTGCCTCTACCGCGCAGGAGCGGATGACATGGAGATCGAGGAGTTGTGCGCGAAGGCGCGCGAGACCACGGCGGCTGAGGATCTCGTGAACTTCGTCTGGCTCGACATGGTCGGCGGGTTGCTTCATGCACGCCGCGGCGAACACGAGCAGGGCGAGGAGCACTCACGTCGAGCCGTCGCGCGGAGCGAGAAGACTGACCACCATTTCGCACGGTCGTACCCCCGTGCGTACCTCGCCGAGGTCTTGGCGCTGTCTGGTAGGAGCGGGGAAGCATCGAGCGTGGCGGCGGAGGCGTTCGAGATCTTCGAGGCCAAGGGCGATGTCGCCGCCGAAGCCCAGTTCCGCACTCGTCTCTCCTTGCTCGGCGTCGAAGTCGAGTGATCGATCGATCCTGAGCCTTGGCTGACGCGGCGAGGTCCTCGCCGGCTTCGAATTCTGAATTGATGTATGCAGGGTGGGGTTTGCGCCCGTGAGGTACCCCGCCCTGTCGTTCGGTCAAGCCAGGGGCTGGACGCGCGCACGTCGTTGGGCGGATGATCACGTCGCGTGCGTGAAAACCTCCCGACTGGCACCGTCACGTTCCTCTTCACCGACGTCGAGGGCTCGACGCGGCTCCTGCACGAGCTCGGCGTCAAGGGCTATGCAGTAGCGCTCGCCGAGCATCGGCGCCTGATCCGCCAGGCGTGCGCCTCGGAGGGTGGGGTCGAGGTGGACACTCAGGGAGACGCTTCTTCTTCGCGTTTCCGACCGCGCCGGGAGCTCTTGCAGCGGCGTCTGCCTTCACCGAGGCGCTCTCTCCAGGCCCGATCCATGTCCGCGTCGGACTGCACACGGGAACACCGCTTCTCACCGAGGGTGGCTACGTCGGCGGCGACGTTCATCGCGCGGCCCGCATCGCGGCCTGCGGCCACGGCGGCCAGGTGCTCGTCTCCTCGTCGATGGCTCAGCTCGTCGACCTCGAGCTTGCTGATCTCGGCGAGCACCGGCTCAAAGACCTGTCTGCTCCTGAGCGCGTGTTCCAACTCGGAGACCGGGAGTTCCCGACGCTCAAGAGCCTCTACCGCACCAACCTGCCCGTCCCCGCGACGCCGTTCCTGGGCCGCGAGCAGGAGCTGGCCGAGCTGCTCTCACTGCTCTCTTCTGAGGACACGCGCCTACTCACCTTGACGGGACCGGGCGGCACCGGGAAGACCCGCCTCGCGCTTCAGGCCGTCGCCGAGGCCTCCGACCGCTACGCCGAGGGCGTGTGGTGGGTCCCGCTTGCTCCCCTACGCGAGCCCGCGCTCGTCTTCGAGACAGCCGCCCAGGTCCTCGGCTCGAAGAATGGTCTCGCCGAGCACATCGCCGACAAGTCGATGCTCTGCCTCTTCGACAACTTCGAGCAGGTCGTGGAAGCCGGCGCGGAGCTTGCCTCACTCCTAGCCTCCTGCCCCAATCTCGACTTCGTCGTCACGAGCAGGGAGCGCCTGCGAGTCCGAGGCGAGCAGACGTACCCGGTACCGCCACTCGCCGAGGAAGACGGCGAGGCGCTCTTCATCGCCCGCGCCCGCGCCGTCGATCCCGCGTTCACTTCGAGCGAAGCGGTCGCAGAGCTCTGCCTGCGCCTTGATGAGCTTCCGCTCGCCCTCGAGCTCGCGGCTGCCCGCACCGCCCTCTTCAGCCCGGAGCAGTTGCTCGAGCGTCTCTCGCAGCGTCTCGATCTCCTCAAGGGAGAGCGCGACGCCGATCCCCGCCAGCAGACGCTGCGAGCGACGATCGAGTGGTCGCACGACCTGCTCTCCACGCGAGAGCAAGTCCTCTTCGCTCGCCTCTCCGTCTTCGCCGGCGGCTGCAGTTACGAGGCGGCGGAGCAGATCGCCGAGGCCGACCCGGACACCCTCCAATCGCTCCTCGACAAGAGCCTACTCCGTAGACGCGAGTCGCCCGCAGGGCCTCGCTACTGGATGCTCGAAACGATCCGGGAGTTTGCTCGACACGCGCTCGACGCTGCGACAGAGCGCGAGCTCAATGAGCGGCACGCGGACTAGTACGTCGCGCTTGGCGAAGAAGCGGAGCCGCACTTGCGGGTTGATCCGAAGGACTGGCTGGACCTGATTGATGCGGAGCTCGACAACTTCCGGGGAGCTCTTGACTATCTCGAGACTGCAGACGCTTCCCGACAACTGAGACTCGCCGCAAGTCTCGGTCGATTCTGGGTCGTGCGCGGCCATGTCGCTGAGGGACGAAGGCGAATCGAACGGGCACTCGCCGTCGCTCCCCTGGATAGCGTCGACGTTCGCGTGGAGGCGCTGCAGCGAGCCGCTGAGCTGGCACGTGTAGATGGCGCGTACACGGTGGCCAAGAGGCTGACGCGAGAGTCACTCGAGCTAGCCCGAGGCACCTCGGACTGGTACCGCATCGGAGCGGCCCTACACACGTTGGCCAACATCGCCCTCGCGGAGGGTGACCTCGACGCAGCATCTGCCCTCCTTGACGAGGCGCTCGAACCGCAACGGCTAGCTGGGGACAAACATGCGCTCGCGATCGTGATGAGCACGCGTGGCTACCTCGCACTCAGCCGGACCGATTACGAAGCGGCAGCTGCTCGCTGCCAAGAGAGCCTGGCGCTCGCGACTGAGATTGAGAATGACGAGTGCATGATCCTCGCGCTGCTCAATCTCGGACTTGCAACTCTCGGGTTGGGGCGGCTTGACGACGCGTCACTGGCCTTTGTACGCGGCCTGCGGCTGGCGACGAGCCTCGGATGGAAGGACTGGGCTTCCTACGCGCAGGAAGGCATGGCCGCTGTCGCCGCTGCTCGGGGCAGGACTGATGAGGCCCTCCGTGCACTCGCGTGGGCGATCGCCATGCGAGAAGAGATCGGGACGCACCTCGACCCAGTCGAACAGGAAGTCCATGACAAGACGCTCGACATCATCCGAGCGTCTTTCTCGCAAGAGGCGATCGAGGCGGCCATTGAAGAGGCACGCCAACTGACTGAAGAGGAAGCGTGGGCCTGGGCTCATGAGTCCTTGGCGTGAGAGGTGCGACGATCACGAAGGGAACTCGTTGCCCATCTGGCAGAAGACCGCGACCGCCGAATTCTGAAAATTGATGTATGCAGGCTGCGGGTTTGCGCCCGCGAAGCACCCCGCCCCCCTCTGCGGTAGCAGCAGAGTTTCTCTGCCGCCCAGGGGGCGGGAGAAGCGCGTTCGGAGGAGCGTCTGTTGCCCCGTCTGTTGCCCCCCGGATGAATGTGAACCAGCCGACCTAGTGAGGAAGCCGCGATTTCCGGGGCATTCGGTCATGGGCCGTGAAGGATTCGAACCTTCGACCTTGGGATTAAGAGTCCCCTGCTCTACCAACTGAGCTAACGGCCCGCGGACGGCAAAGCTTAGCCGCGGTCGGCGGGCTCTCGACCGGCGAGACAGACGGCGTGGATGCTGAGACGTGCGCGGCCCGGCGTGTCCGGATCCTGAGCAAATGTCCGTTGGATCGAGGAGACATCGGCTCACCCATGGTCAGCGCGATGTGCTCTTGCACCGTCGCGAGCGTCTCGATCTAGAGGAGCGGAGACGACACCTCGCCCTGATGCGCCACGGAGGCTCGCTTCGCCAGAGACGACGAAGGCCTCGACGCCGGTTCCGAGCGCGCCACGTTTGTCGAACCGCCACTCGTTCGGGAAAGCGAGGCGCTCCGGCGAATGGGCTACGGACGCAAGCCCGTGCATCCCCGAAGCGCGCGCCACGAGGAGACCTGGCTGCGCCGCTCCGCACCGGCGAGCGGCCGCGGGACGCCGTCGACGATGGTCGCAGGCACCCAGCTGTAGCCGACCACCCGCCTTCCGTCGATCGTCACGAGCAGGACGCCGGTCTGCGTCGAGAGCTCGCTCGAGCCGTACCAGACGAAGTTGCCGAGCCCGTAGCCGACGAGCGCCCGGCCCATGCGGCCCGCGCCCTGGAGGCGATGTGCATGCCCGCCCACGACGACGTCCGCCCCGGCTGCGACGAGCGCCCTGGCGAGGTCGCGCTGGTCGGTCGAGGGGCACTGCGCGAGCTCGACGCCCCAGTGGAGGTAGACGACCACCGTGTCGGACGTCTTGCGCGCGGCGCGGACTTCCTGGACGAGCCTCGGCACGGCCTTCGCCGATGCGAGGCCCGGCTTCCGAGGGCCTGCCGTCCAGGTGGAGATCAGGTGGTCGTCGAGCACCTGCGTCGCGCCGATCACGGCGATCCGCTGTCCGTTGATCGTGCGGCGGAACGGGCGGTACGCCTGCTTCGCGTGCATCCCGATCCCGACGACCGGAAAGTCGTAGCGCTTCGCTGCCGCGAGAGAGTCTCGCAGCCCTTCGACGCCGTAGTCGAGCCCATGGTTGTTCGCCATCGACGCGGCATCGACGCCGCCTCCACGGAGCGCGGCGAACGCCGTTGCCGGAGCGCGGAACGTGAACAGCTTCGGCGCGGCCGCTCCGCCGTCCGTCACCGCCGTCTCCAGGTTCACCACGGCGAGATCGGCGCGGCGGAAGACGGGCTCGATCGGAGCGAGTGTCCCGCCGGCGTTCGCCGCGAGCTTCGACTCGAGGACGCCTTCGAAGTGGACGTCGCCGCCGAACGCGAGCACCACCGGCTTCGTGTCGGCCCGAGCCGCCTTGCCGACCGCCGGTCGCGCTTCGTCGCCGCCAGCCACGACCGCTCCGGCGAGTAGGGCCACGGCGAGTCCTGACAGGACAGCGGCGAGCGTGAGCTTCACACCTTGCAGCATCGCGCCACGATAGCCAGCCGCCGCGAGAGGGAACGCCGAAGACCAGGAGGGGCCTGGTCTCCGGCGTGGTGAAGGAGCTATTTGGGAAGGTCCTGTTGCTTCGCGATCGCGCCCGCCAGGAGGTCGGCGGTCATGAACATGTGCGCGTACGCGTCCTGGTACAGGTTCGTGGCTTTCACGTACTGCTTGTCCGCGTAGGCGTCGAGCTGGGCCTTGAGCTCGAGCACGTGCACGAGCAGGTCGGCCTGGAGGGCCTTCGGCGACAGGCCCGTCGCGCCGCCGAGCAGCTTCCCGTGCTCGACGGTGTAGCGCCGCAGGTTGGCGACGGCCTTGTTCTGTCCGGCCTTGTCCCTTTTCGCGAGCGCGAGCGTGTAGTCGACGAAGAAGCCGACGTGGGCGCGCCACTGGAACCTCCCGTTGAGGAATGCCTTGCCGGCCGCCGTGCCGTACACGGCGGCGATCGACTTCGAGATCGCGACCGAGTTGCGGTCGAGCGCCTTCGCGGCTGCGGGGAACGCCGACGAGCCGGTGACGCCGAGATTCGTCGCGTTCATCGCGAGCGCGGCATGCTCGCCGAGTTGGCGGCCGAGCAGAGCGCGCAGATCCGACTGCGTGAGGCCGCTCTGCGAGCGCGCTGCATGGTTGTGCGGCGTTGCGGCCGGCATCTTCTGTGAGGAGCCGGCCGTCGCAGAGACGACGCCGACGACGAGCAGACCGAGCGCCCCGATCACGGCGGCGAGTGCATGGGTTTTCTTCATGGTGAACCTCCGATCGTGGTAGACGGACGCGCGTGATTCGCTCCGATTCGAGAGTCGGTTCGGCCGTCCGAGGATCGTGTCGGTGGAGTAGGCTCGGAGCCGGTGCGCAAGGGGATCGTGCAGCTGGTCGCGATCGGCGTCGTGATCGGCGTTGCCGTCGCGCTCGTCGCTGTCCTCTTCCAGTGGTTGCCGGAGTCCGCGAGCGAGGAGTTCGACCGGATCCAGGACATCTACTGGTTCGCGACCTGGATGTCGGTGGTGATCTTCGCCGTCGTCGCGGCGGTGGTTGTCTACTCCGTGTGGAAGTGGCGCGTCCCGCCGGACGACGACGCCGAAGGGCCGCCGATCCACGGTCACACGGGCCTCGAGATCGCGTGGACGGCCGTTCCGGCGATCCTCGTCATCGCGCTCGGGATCGTGAGCGCCGTCGTCCTGTCCAGGAACGCGGAGGAAAAGGAGGGCGCGCTCGAGGTGCGCGCGCTCGGCCAGCAGTTCGCTTGGACGTTCGAGTACCCGGAACTCGGCGACTTCGAGACCGGTGAGCTCGTGCTGCCGGTGGGCCGGCAGGCCCAGTTCACGATGGAGTCCGTCGACGTGATCCACTCCTTCTGGGTGCCCAACCTGGGTCAGAAGATGGACGCCGTGCCCGGGATCGAGACCGAGATCTTCGTCACGCCGAAGCGCACGGGTGAGTTCGCGGTGGTCTGCACGGAGCTGTGCGGCCTCGGCCATGCGACGATGCGTGCCAAGGCCCGCGTCGTGACGCCTGCCGAGTTCGACCAGTGGATCGAGGAGCAGCGAACGTGACCGCCACGCACCCCTCGCCCGACGTGCAGCAGTACCCGGCGCACTTCGAGCCCCCGCACGGCTCGACGTGGAGGACGTTCTTCGGCCCGGGCCTCGTGCGCGGCGCGTGGATGACCGTCGCCGGGTTCCTGATCGGGATGCTCCTCGTGCTCGCGTTGCGCTGGTGGTGGGGCTGGGAGCCGCTCTGGAACACCGAGGTGATCCTGGTCGTCGGCGGCATGGTGCTCGCCCCCATCGGCTTCCTCGCGGGAATCGGCTCGTTCGACTACTGGCTGCACTACATCTCGGGCCGTCCGACGCGGCCCGAGGATCACTCAGGTCACGGTGCGAAGACGTGGAAGGACTACTTCCGCGTCAACACGGACCACAAGGTGATCGGGATCCAGTACCTGGTCACGACGTTCGCGTTCTTCACGATCGGCGGGCTCATGGCGATGTTCTTCCGGGCCGAGCTCGCGCAGCCGGGCCTCCAGTTCGTCGACTCGCAGACGTTCAACGGCCTCGTCTCGGTCCACGCGACGCTGATGATCTTCCTGTTCATCATCCCTGCCTTCGCGGGTCTCGCGAACTTCGCGGTCCCGCTGATGCTCGGTGCGCCCGACATGGCGTTTCCGCGGCTGAACGCGCTCTCGTTCTGGCTGCTCCCCATCGCCGGGCTCATGTTCGTCGCGAGCTTCCTCGCGCCTGGCGGGGCTTTCGGCGCCGGCTGGACCGGCTACGCGCCGCTCGCCGAGGGCCAGCCGCTGGGCCAGACGTTCTTCAACATGGGCGTCCAGTGGGCGGGCGCGTCGTCGATCATGACGGCGCTGAACTTCCTCGTGACGATCATCACGATGCGGGCGCCGGGCATGACGTTCTGGCGCATGCCGCTGCTCGTGTGGGCGAACTTCACGACCTCGCTGCTCGTCGTCCTCGCGACGCCGTTCATCGCCGGCTCCCAGTTCTTCGTGATGTTCGACCGGGTCATGCACACGAGCTTCTTCGTGCCCGAGGGAGGGGGCTACGTCCTCGGCTACCAGCACATCTTCTGGTTCTACAGCCACCCGGCCGTCTACATCATGATGCTGCCCGGCTTCGGGATCGTCTCCGAGGTCATCTCCTCGATGTCGCGCAAGCCGATCTTCGGGTATCGGCTGATGGCGCTCTCGCTGCTCGGCATCCTCGTACTCGGGTTCTCGGTGTGGGCGCATCACATGTTCGTGGCGGGCATGGCCGACTGGCTGCGCGTCCCGATGATGATCACGACGCTCCTCATCGCGATCCCGACCGGGATCAAGGTGTTCTCCTGGATCGCGACCTTGTGGCGCGGGCGCATCCACCTGACCACGCCGATGTTGTTCGCCCTCGGCTTCGTGACGATGTTCGTGATCGGCGGGCTGTCGGGGATCTATCTCGGCTCGGTGCCGATCGACATCGCCGCCTCGGATACGTACTTCATCGTCGCCCACATCCACTACGTCCTCTTCGGCGGCTCGGTGTTCACGATCTATGCGGGCGTCTACTACTGGTTCCCCAAGATGACCGGGCGGATGTACTCGGAGACGCTCGGGAAGTGGCACTTCTGGATGACGTTCCTGAGCTTCAACGCGACGTTCTTCCCGATGCACTACGTCGGCCTGCGGGGAATGCCTCGGCGGGTGTTCGACTACGACGAGGCGTTCGGGAACATGAACCTCTTCATCTCGATCGCGTCCTTCGTCCTCGGCGCCTCGTTCGTCCTCTTCGTCTACAACGTGATCACGAGCTGGCAGCGCGGCCCCGTCGCCGAGGCGAACCCGTGGCGGGCGCGCACGCTCGAGTGGCAGGTCTCGTCGCCGCCGCCGATCTTCAACTTCGACGAGATTCCGCAGGTCGTCGGCGGCCCGTACGAGTACGGCGTGCCCGGCGCGCGGCACGCGATCCTCACGCCCACGAAGGAGGCGCAGAAGGAGGCCGAGGAGGTGCACGCGTGACGAGCGCCGCGACCTCCGTCCTCGTGGTCGCAAACGAGACGCTCGTGGGAGCGGAGCTGGTCGACACACTCCGCCGCCGGGCGGAGCACGGCCCGATTCGTGTGTCTGTCGTCGCGCCCTTGACGCAGCCGCGCCGGGGGTACGTCGTCTACCGTGACTCGAGACGCGCGGCCGCCGGCCGTCGGCTCGACCGCGTGCTTGCGGCGCTCCGGCTCGCGGGCATCCCCGCCCACGGCGCCGTCTTCGATGACGAGCCGCTGGCCGCCGTCAAGGACGTGCTCGCGTCCGAGGACGTCGACGCGATCGTGGTCTCGACCCACCCCGAGAGCACCTCCGGCTGGCTCCGGAAGAACCTCGTAGAGGAGGTCCGCAAGGCTGCGGGCAACCGGCCGGTCGAGCACGTCGTGTCCGACGTCAGCGGCCGCGCCGCCGCGAACGTCCTCGTGGTCGCCAACGAGACGGTGCTCGGCGAGCCGCTCCTCGACCGGATCAGGCAGCGCGCGGCGGAGGGCCCGGCGAGCTTTCTCATCGTGTGCCCACAGAGCGATCCCTCGCGCGGCGAGCATCCGGAAGCGGAGCGCCGTCTCCGTGGCGCGCTCTCGATTCTCCGCTCCGAGGGCATCGACGCGCACGGCCAGATCGCGCACCCGGACCCGTTCGTCGCCGCGATGGAGAGTGTCGAGGACGAACGCACCGACGAGATCATCGTCTCCACGTTCCCGGGCGAGCGCTCGGGCTGGTTGCGCAGGGACCTCGTCGGACGGCTCCGCTCTCAGACCGGCCTCCCCGTCCACCACGTCGTGGTCGAGGACCTCGTGGGAGCGCCGGCTTGACGGCTCACGCCGAGCCGCTCCACGGGCACGAGGACCACCACGGGCCGCCTCCGGCGAATCAGAGCTCGCGTGTCGACGCACGCACGCTCGGGATGCTGCTCTTCATCGGGTCGGAGATCATGCTCTTCGGCTCGTTCTTCGCCGCGTACTTCTTCGTGCGGGTCGTGAACCCGGGGGCGCCGGATCAGTGGCCGCCCGAGCCGTATCACTTCCCCGTCTTCGTCGCAGGCGTCAACACCGCGATCCTCGTGACCTCGAGCTTCACGATGCACTGGGCGCTCCAGTGCATCAAACGCGGCGAGCGTGCCGGCTTCCTCGCGGGAATGGTGTTGACCTTCCTGATGGGCCTCGCGTTCCTGCTCACGCAGGTCGTCGAGTACCTCAATGTCGGCTTCAACACTGGCGACGGCGCGTTCGCATCGGTGTTCTTCGGGCTGACCGGCCTGCACGGCGCGCACGTCTTCGTGGGGCTCAGCCTGCTGTTGATGGTGATCATCCGCGGGTTCCGCGGCCACTTCTCACCCGAGCACCACCACGGGGTCGAGCTGCCCGGAATCTACTGGCACTTCGTGGACGTAATGTGGATCGTCGTGTACGCGACGGTCTACCTTCTCTGATGCTGATGGATGGCCGACAACACATAGCGGCAGAGGCGGCGAAGGGGACGGCTTCAGTCATGTTCGCGCGTGCGCAGAGCTGATGGAGAGCCCGTTCAGGAGCGAGGCTGCGGCTTTCCGGTTCCTGCTGATCACGATTGGAGCGTTCGCGCTGATCGTGCTCGCGTCGGCGGCGAGCACGTTGCTCGGGTTCCTGACGTTTCTCGTGCTGTCGGGAATCGCGATCGCGATGTACCTGCGACAGCGAGGCCCCGCGCCAGAGACGACGCAGGTCAGGCAGCTCGGAGGACCGGAGGAGCGCCGCGTGCTGGTCGTGGCGAACGAGACCGTCGCCGGCGAGGAGCTCTTGAGCACGATCAGCACGCTCGCGCTGTCGGAGCAGACGCGGTTCCGCGTCGTGTGCCCGGCGCTGAACTCCCGGCTCAAGACGTACACGTCGGACGAGGATCCGGCGCGCGCGGCGGCGCAGGAGCGGCTCGACGTCACGCTTGCACGTCTCGCGTCCGTGGGCATCGAGGCGAGCGGTGAGGTGGGCGACGGAGATCCGCTCGTCGCCGTCGACGACGCCGTCAGGACGTTCGGACCGAACGAGATCGTGATCTCCACGCATCCGCCCGGGAGATCGAACTGGCTCGAGAAGGGCGTCGTCGACTCCGTCCGCTCGCGCTACGACGTGCCCGTGACGCACGTCGTCGTCGATCTCGCGGTCGAGGCCGGCGCGTAGCGAGTTACGGACCTGCGGCGCCGGCGACGTAGTCGGCGACCGCCTGGATCTGCTCCTCGTCGAGCGAGTCCGAGAAGGACGGCATCGCGCCCTGACCGTTCGTCACCCGGTCGACGACGAGCTCCTGCGGCGGTCGTGACTCGTCGAGGTTTGGTCCGACGGTGCCGTTCGTCCCTGCGTCCGCGAGCGTGTGGCACGAGCCGCAGTTCGCGGTGAAGATCGACTTTCCGTCGGTCGGCTGCTCGGCCGTGATTCCGGTCCCCGCGACCGCGCCGACGTACGTCGCGATGTCCTCGATCGCGCCGTCTTGATCCTCGACGCAGAATGCATCGCCCTCCACGTCGTCGCAGCTCGGCAGCGTGCCGTCCTGGCCGTCGGGGCCGGGCATCCCGGGAGCGCCCGTGACCGGCTCCTCGACCGGATAGCGGATTTGGCTGGCCGCGACCTGCGTGAACGTCTCGGACGTCATCCCGGCCTCCCGCGCCTGAGCGAACGCGTCGTCGAGGTCGGGGCCGATGTTCCCGTTGGTGCCGGCATCGGCGAGGGCGTGGCAGCCGCCGCATCGTTGCTGGAAGAGCTCCTTACCGGCGCCCTGGCTTCCCTCGCTCGTATAGCCGCCGGTCCCGCACCCCGAAAGGGAGAGTGCGAGCGCTCCCGCGCACACGGTGACGACGAGTACGAGGCGCCTCACGGGAGGCGAGTCTAATGAGTCGGGCGAAAGCTCGACCGGGGGTCCGCCGCGACCCGGTCGCGAAGCGTCCGGCTTCAGGGGTCTTCGCGGGACCGGAGACTCCGCGCCAGCGAATCTCCGGTCTGGCGCCTAACCAGTCTGGCCCGACTGCTTGTACTGCTTGAGGATGCGCCGGACCTCCGGTGCGGTGGGGTCGTCGGGCGCGAGCCTCAGGAACGCCTCGTAGGCCGCGATCACGGTGGCCGTGTCGTTCGCCGACTGCGCGGCCTGGGCGAGCTCGAGCTGCACCGTGGGATCCTTCGGCTGGAGCGCGGCGATCTTCCTGTACTGCTCGACTGCCTGCGCCGACGCCGTTTGGATCTCCGAGGCGGCGGCCGAGATCTGCTGGTCGTAGGACGTGCTCACCGCGTTCGTGATCGGGTCCGGCGCAAGAGGACTGCCGCCGAGCTGGAAGATGGTGTCTCTGATCGAGCCCGGAGCGAGGTAGTCGGAGCGCATCTGGTAGATCTGGGCCCGCTCTTGTGCCGTGGATGCCTGCTGCAGATACAGGGCAGCGAGCTCACGGAACCCGTCCGCATCCTTCGGCTTGAGCGCGACGTAGCTCGTCATCGCCTCGATCGCTTCGTCCGTGTTGCCCTCCGTCTGGTGTGCCGTCGCGAGGTCCTTGAACGCCTGCGCGTCCTTCGGGTTGTCGAGCACTCGCTGTTCGGCGTCCGAGATGGACGGCACGCCACTTCCCGCGCCGCCTTCCGCGAGGTTTCCGAGGCCGATCCCTCCGGCGCCGATGCCGAAGAGCACGAAGCCCAGGCCGAGCGCAAGAGCGAGGAAGAGGAACATCCACTTCGCATGCCTGCGCAGCCTCGGGAAGAACATGGTGTCCTCGATTACGACGTCTCTGCGTCCTGCAGCAGCCGGCCTCGCGCTCTGCGCGCGGCGTCGATCAGCTCGAGCCATGTCTTCCCTCCCTTCTCAAACCGCGGTTTGCCGGACACGAGCGTAGCGACGACGCCCTGAGGGGCTCCGCCGAGAACCGCCCCCGTAACAGGATCTTCCCATGGTACGAACGACGTGTCGGCGAGCGACAGAACGGTCAGATCCGCCCTCTTCCCGGGCACGATCGAGCCGATCTCGTCGTCGAGCCCGAGTGCGCGGGCTCCTCCCAGCGTCGCGAGCTCGAGCGCGTCCGCAGCGGACAGCGCGTCGGGCCGGCCCTCGCGAGCACGGGCTCCCACGATGGCCGCCCGCATCTCGTCGAACATGTCGAACGACGGCGTCGATGCCGGACTGTCCGTCGCGATGCAGACGCGGATGCCCGCCTCGCGAAGGGCCTGCAGCGGCGCCACCCCACAGCCGAGGATGCCGTTCGAGCGTGGGCAGTGCGCGACGGCGACGTCGTGCTCGGCGAGTAGGGCGATCTCCTCCTCGTCGGCCTCGACGCAGTGCGCGGCGATGACGTTGGAGCTCAGCAGCCCCGCCTCCGCGAGCGCGCGGATCGCGGTGGTGCCCGGCGGCGGCACGAGCATCTCGGCGAACGACTCCCACGCGCCGGTGCCGCTGCGCAGGAACTGCGTCTCGGCCGTGCTCTCCGCGAGATGTGTCGCGATGGGCAGGTCGAGCGCGGCGCACGCGCGGTACAGCTCGATCGTGCAGGTGTACGGGGCGTGGGGGGAGATCCCGAGCCGGACTGTCTCGGGCAGGCCCTCGAGTCGCTCGCGCATCGGCTCGAACCGTTCCCGGATGGGGGCGTCGCTTGCGCCGAACACCTCGAGGTAGACGGTGGCGCGCAACCCGAGATCGGCGCAGGCCGTTGCCGCGGCGCCGCTGAAGCTGCAGTCGCCGACGGTCGTGATGCCGGAGCGGAGGCAATTGAACGCGCCGAGTCGCGCACTCGCCTCCATGTCGGCGAGGTCGATTCGCGCTTTGCGCTGCACGTGCAGGCCGATCCAGTCGGCGAAGCCGAGACCGTCGCCGAAGCCGGCGTAGACCTCGTACTCGAGGTGGGCGTGCGCATTTACGAAACCGGGCAGGATGACGGCCTCGTCGTAGTGCACCGAGTCGCCGAGCTCCTCGCGTGGTCCGACTGCGGCGATCGTGCCGATCGCGTCGTCGATCTCGACGGCGCCGTCGCGGATCGGCGCGCCCTCGACCGGGACCACCCAGTCCGCCGAGATGACCGTCACAGCACGCCGGTCTCGGCGAACTCCTCGTCCCAGCCGCGATCCCACCGGCGCTCCATGAAGACCGAGAGCCAGATCGACATCTCGAACAGGAGCAGGAGCGGGACGACCTCGAACGCAAGCGACACCGGGTCGACCGTGGGCAGGAGAATCGCGAAGCACAGGAGCAGGACGAAGGCGATGCGGCGGTTCTCGCGCAGCCGGTCGCTCGTCAGGATCCGGAGACGCACGAGTCCGAGCACGAAGATCGGCATGAGGAACGCGAGCCCGCCGGCGAGGAGCGTCATCGCTGCGAACGTGTAGTAGTAGCTCGCGCGGATCTGGATGTCGTAGAGCTCGTCGTCGTACGACGTGAGGAAGTCGAGCGCTCGCGGGAGCACCACGACATACATGAATCCGACGCCGCAAACGAACAGCAGGGTTGCGAGCGCGACGAGGGTCAGGACGACCCGTTCGAAGTGCGGCTGTACGGCCGGCGCCAGGAACGCCCATGCCTGCCAGAGGATGACCGGCAGCGCGATGGCGAGTGCGGCGATCAAGCTCACCTTCACCGACGTCGTGAAGGGCTCGGTGACCCCGAGCGTGACCAGCTTCCTGTCGTCGGGTAGCGGCCCGGTCAGCCATTCCATGATCCGCTCGTGGAACGCGAACGTCACGAGGAAGATCGGGACGATCGCGGCGAGCGCGATGATCAGCCTCGACCGCAGCTCGTCGAGGTGCTCGACGAGCGTCGCCTCCTCACCGTGGTCGAGACGGCGCGGGAGCCACCGGCGGCGCACCGAGAACGCTCCTAGCTGACGGTTTCCCGCTCCGCCCGCGTCTCGGACTCGCCGGTCGCGGCGTCGGGATCGGGCGATACGGTAGGAAGCTCCGCGCGCGTCGGGGTCGGAGTGGTCGTCGAGACCGCCTCGTCGACACCGGTGACCGAGTCCTTGAACTCGCGCATCCCCTTCCCGAGGGAGCGGCCCATCTCGGGCAGGCGCTTGGCCCCGAAGATGAGCAGAAGCACGAGCAGGAGGATGAGGACCTCCCAGATCGAGACGCCGAACGGCATGGGCTCACCTTACCACCGGGCTGGAGTGCGAACCGTTGCGGGTACCATGCGTGAGGCGGCCGGCACGGCTGGCCACCGAATCCCGAGGAGGTCTTCCCTTTCGCATGGCACAGCTCGAGATCAGGAATCTGCACGTCGCCCTGGAGGACGGCACCGAGATCGTCAAGGGTGTCGACCTCAAGGTCGATCTCGGGCAGAAGCATGCGGTCATGGGGCCCAACGGATCGGGCAAGTCGACGCTCGCCTACGCGCTGATGGGTCATCCCGCGTACGTGGTCACCGACGGGCAGATCCTTCTCGACGGCGAGGACATCGCCGAGCTCGGTGCCGACGAGCGCGCACAGCGTGGCCTCTTCCTCGCCTTCCAGTACCCGCACGCGATCCCCGGCGTCACCGTGACGAGCTTCCTGCGCAGCGCGATCAACGCGAACCGCAAGGCGGCGAGCGGCGGGGAGGACGATCCGGTACCGATCCCCGAGTTCCGCACCAACCTGCTGGCGGCGATGGAGGAGCTCAAGGTGCCCCGCGAGCTCGCGTCCAGGTACCTGAACGACGGCTTCTCGGGCGGTGAGAAGAAGCGCGTCGAGATCCTGCAGATGGCGATGCTGAAGCCGAAGATCGCCGTGCTCGACGAGACCGACTCGGGCCTCGACATCGACGCGCTCAGGATCGTCGCGAACGGCGTGAACAAGCTCGTCGGTCCGGAGACTGGCGCGCTCGTGATCACGCACTACCAGCGCATCCTCGACTACGTCACACCGGACTTCGTGCACGTCTTCGTCGACGGGCGCATCGTCGCGGAGGGCGGGCCCGAGCTCGCCCACAAACTGGAAGCCGAAGGCTACGAGGCGTTCGGCTCGAACGGCAACGGAAGAGGGCCCTCATGAGCAGCACCCACGAGACCGACGTCGTGCGCGGCATCCGCTCCGACTACAAGTACGGCTTCTCGAACCCGGACGACGCGAAGGACTACTTCTTCAAGTCGGGGAGGGGCATCTCGCACGAGGTCGTCGAGGCGATCTCGGAGCACAAGGGAGAGCCCGAGTGGATGCGGCAGTTCCGGCACAAATCGCTCGACTACTTCCTCGCTCGTCCGATGCCGAGCTGGGGTGCCGACCTCTCGGGGATCGACTTCGAGAACATCTACTACTACATTCGGCCCACGGAGAAGCAGGCCGACTCCTGGGAGGACCTCCCCCCGGACATCAAGGACACGTGGGACAAGCTCGGGATTCCGGAGGCGGAGAAGAAGTACCTCGCGGGAGTCGGGGCGCAGTACGAGTCCGAGGTCGTGTACCACAAGCTCCAGGCCGATCTCGAGGCCAAGGGCGTGCTCTTCCTGGACATGGACTCGGGACTCCGCGAGCACGAGGACATCGTCAAGCAGTACATGGGCACGATCATTCCGCAGAACGACAACAAGTTCGCGGCGCTGAACTCCGCGGTCTGGTCGGGTGGGTCGTTCATCTACGTGCCGCCGGGAGTCCGGGTCGAGATGCCGCTCCAGGCCTACTTCCGCATCAACGCGGAGAACATGGGCCAGTTCGAGCGCACGCTGATCATCGTCGACGAGGACGCGTACGTGCACTACGTCGAGGGCTGCACGGCGCCGATCTACTCGTCGGACTCGCTTCACTCGGCGGTCGTCGAGATCGTCGTCAAGCCGCGCGGCCGGTGTCGGTACACGACCATCCAGAACTGGTCGAACAACGTCTACAACCTCGTCACGAAGCGCGCAGTCGCCTACGAGGACGCGACCATGGAGTGGGTCGACGGGAATCTCGGCTCGAAGGTCACGATGAAGTACCCGGCGATCTGGCTGATGGGCGAGCGCGCGCACGGCGAGGTGCTCTCGATCGCGTTCGGCGGGAAGGGGCAGCACCAGGACGCGGGCGGCAAGGTCGTCCACGTCGCCCCGCGCACGTCGTCCGTGATCACGTCGAAGTCGATCTCGAAGGACGGCGGCCGCGCGGGCTACCGCGGCCTCCTGCAGGTCGCGAAGGGCGCAGTCGGCTCGAAGTCGAAGGTCGTGTGCGACGCGCTGATCCTCGACGAGGAGTCGCGCTCGGACACGTACCCGTACATCCAGGTCGACGAGAGCGACGTCGAGCTCGGCCACGAGGCGACCGTGTCGAAGATCGGCGAGGAGCAGCTCTTCTACCTCATGAGCCGCGGGCTCTCGGAGGCCGAGGCATCGGCGATGATCGTCTCGGGCTTCGTCGAGCCGATCACGAAGGAGCTCCCGCTCGAGTACGCCGTCGAGATGAACCGCCTGATCCAGCTGCAGATGGAAGGGTCAGTGGGTTAGGAGCTCGGTTGGCGAGCCCGATCAGCAAGGTCGACGTCGTCGGGATCCCGTCGACGGACGCAGAGCGCTCGCGCGTGTTCTATGTCGAGACGCTCGGGCTACGGCCTGACGAGAACGCCCGCTACGAGTTCTGGGTCGGTGACACCTGCTTCGCGATCTGGCAGCCGGCGCAGTTCGGCGTCGAGTACCAGCCGCAGGCGAACAGCATCGTCCTGCTCCAGGTCGACGACGTGCTCGCGGCGCGCGCCGAGCTCGAGGGGAAGGGCGTCCAGTTCGACGGCGAGACGTTCGATACCGGTGTCTGCCACATGGCCAACTTCACCGATCCGGACGGCAACCCGCTGACGCTGCACAGGCGATATGCGCCGTACGAGGATGAGGCGCGGGCGTGATCGTCGAGAAGACGGACTTCGTCTCGGTGCCGGTCACCGACCTCGAGCGCTCGACGGCGTGGTATCGCGAGACGCTCGGGCTCGAGCAGACGGGTGAGGGCGCCTGGCCGGAGTTCCAGCTCGGCGAGAACGCGTTCCTCTATCTCATGGACCCCACCAACGTCGGCCAGGAGTTCCGCGGTCCTCACACTGCTCCGATCGCCCTGCGCGTCGCCGACGTCGAGAGAGCGCGTGCCGAACTCGCGGAGCGAGGGGTTGCATTCCATGGGGAAACCTTCGACACGGGTGTCTGCCAGATGGCCCACTTCACCGATCCGGACGGCAACGTCCTCATGCTTCACCGCAGGTACGCATCCGATGATTGACGTCGAGCGCGTCGACTACATCCGCGTCCCCGTGTCGGACATCGACGCGGCGAACCATTTCTACGGCGAGCTCCTCGGCCTTCGGCGCAACCCGAACTCCCCCGGCGACGACTGGGTCGAGTACGAGGCCGGCAACGTCACCCTCGCGGTGATGACGCCACACACGCACGAGTACGAGTTCGAGCCGCTTCCACCGTCGACGATCGCGCTCCGCGTCGCCGATGTCGCGGCCGCGAAGGCCGCGCTCGAGGCCGCCGGTCTCGAGGTCGCGGACATGTGGGACTCGGGCGCCTGCAACGGCGCAGGCGTGAGCGACCCCGCAGGCAACCGCATCCTCCTGCACCGCCGCTACGCGCCGTACCCGGACGGAACGACCCCGTGATGAACGTCGAGCACGTCGACTTCGCGTCGTTCCTCACGCAAGACCTGACTCGAGCGAGGCACTTCTACGTGGACGTCCTCGGTCTCGAGATCGAGACCGAAGGCGAGTTCGACATGGAGCTTCGGTGCGGTCAGGTCACTCTCGACATCTTCGATCCTTCAAGCATCGGCCAGCCGTTCGCGCCGTCGCCAGCCGGACTGGCCCTACGCGTGGCCGACGTGGACGCGGCTCGAGACGAGCTCGAGGCGACGGGCGTGGAGTTCGACGGCGAGACGATCGTGACCAGCGTCTGCCGACAGGCGTGGTTCAAGGATCCCGACGGAAACGTGCTGATGCTCCACCGGCGGTTCGACGTATGACACGTACCGACATTCTCGATCGCTACAGGGCGCTCCCCCTTCCGACGACGAAGGACGAGCACTGGCGTTTCACCGACCTGAAGGACTTCGACCCGGAGGCGTGGTCTGCGAACGGCGCGGCGGAGATCGCGGCGCCGCCGACGATGCTCGAGCTCGACGCGGCCGGTGTCGTGCACGTCGGCGAGAACGGCATCGAGATCGTCTCGGCTCCCGAGGGGGTCCGCTTCGAGAGGCTTCCCGAGGATCACGAGCTTCTGTATTCGCTGGTGGGCTGGGACGAGAAGTTCGCGGCGCACAACGCCGCCATGTGGACACACGGCTTGCTCGTGCACGTGCCGCAGGGAGTCGTCGTCGAGAAGCCCCTGTACGTGCGGATCGGGAACTCGGTCTCGGGCGGATCGCTCTTCTGGCGGCTGCTCGTGGTTGCCGAGCCGCAGAGCCGTTTCACGCTGATCGAGGAGTACGCGTCCGCTTCGCCCGACCTCGAGGCGTACTCGAACGCCGCGGTCGAGATCGTCGTGCAGCAGGCGGCGAAGGTCGAGTACGTCTCCGTGCAGAACCTCTCGCGCAGCACGTGGCACTTCGCCTCGCATCACGCGAGTGTCGATCGCGACGCCGAGCTCGACTGGGTCGCGGGCGGCTTCGGCTCGGGGAAGGGGAAGGTCCGCATCCAGAACGACCTCATCGGCCAGGGAGCGACCTCGCGCGTGACCGGCGCGTACTTCGCGGACGGGACGCAGCACCTCGACTACGACACGTTCCAGGAGCACATGGCGCCGTCGACGACGTCGGACTTCGCGTTCAAGGGCGCTCTTCGCGACACTGCGCGTGCCGTCTGGCGCGGGATGATCCGTGTCGAGGAGGGCGCGCAGAAGACGAACGCGTACCAGGAGAACCGCAACCTCCTCCTCTCGAAGTCGGCGCACGCGGACTCCATCCCGGGGCTCGAGATCATGGCCAACGACGTCCGCTGCACGCACGGAGCGACTCTCGGCCAGGTCGACCGTGATCAGCTCTTCTATCTGATGACGCGCGGCCTCACGCGCGCCGAGGCCGAGCGGCTGATCGTGCGCGGCTTCTTCCAGGACGTGCTCGACCGTGTCGAGCTCGAGCCGGTGCGCGAGGCACTCGCAGCGGCGCTCGAAGCACGCATCCCGCAGGCTTAGCGCGGATCGGGCATCATCGACCGATGTCGCACCTCGACGTGCCACGCCTGCGCGGCGTCTTCCACCAGTATGCGTTCGTCGCGTCCGTCGTGGCGGGAACGCTGCTCGTCGTTCTCGCCGACGGGTACCTCGAGCGCTTCGCGGTGTGGGTGTACGCCGTCGCTCTCGCAGCCATGTTCGGCGCCAGCGCCCTCTACCACCGCTTTCCGTGGCGCAGCTCGACGGCCCGACTGCGCGCTCGACGGCTCGACCACGCGATGATCTTCGTCTTCATCGCCGGCTCGTACACGGCCTTCGCGCTCGTGGCGTTCACCGGGACGGCGCGAATCGTGGGCCTGGCCACCGTCTGGGCGGGCGCGGCCTTCGGCATCTTCCTCAATCTCGTCTGGATCGAAGCGCCGCGCTGGCTTACGGCGACGGCGTACCTCGGAGTCGGGTGGGTCGGCCTCATCCTGATCCCACAGCTCTTTCCCGCCCTCGGAGTCGCGGCGGCGCTGCTGGTCATCGTCGGCGGCGCTCTGTACAGCGTGGGTGCCGTGACCTACGCGAGCGCCTGGCCGAACCCGTTCCCGGCGACGTTCGGATTCCACGAGATCTTTCACGTGCTCGTCATCGCGGCTGCGGTGACCCAGTTCGTCGCGCTCTCGCTCGTCGTCCTCTGACCCCGACTGGGTACCCTCGCCCCATGGAATCGAAGACAGAGCTGACCGAGCAGCAGTGGCGTGAGCGCCTCACGCCCGAGCAGTACGAAATCCTTCGCAACAAGGGGACGGAGCGCGCCTTCACCGGCGCCTACTGGGATGAGCACGCAGATGGCGTGTATCGCTGCGCCGGCTGCGGCGCGGAGCTCTTCCGCTCCGACACGAAGTTCGAGTCGGGCAGCGGCTGGCCGAGCTTCTACGAGCCGACGTCGGCCGACGGCGTCGTCACCGAGACGGACATGAGCTACGGCATGGTGCGCACGGAGGTGACGTGCGCCAGGTGTGGCGGCCATCTCGGCCACGTCTTCGAGGACGGGCCCGAGCCGACGGGCCTCCGCTACTGCATCAACTCGTGCGCGCTCGACCTCGAGCGCGTGTCCTGAGGCTCGGCTGTCAGATGCACGGCCCGCGGCCGCGTGAGCGGACGCCTTCAGGGATCCTCGCGAGCGAGAGCCCCCGAGCAGCGGGATCTCGCTCTGCGGAGCAATGATGGAAGAGCTCGGACTCTTTCCGCTCGGCGTCGTCCTGCTTCCGACCGAGCAGCTCCCGCTGCACATCTTCGAGGAGCGCTACAAGGAGCTCATCGACGAGTGCCTCGAGCAGAACGTCGAGTTCGGGCTCGTGTACGCCGACGACGACGGCCTCCGCGATCTCGGAACGCGCGCGCGTGTCGTCGAGGTGCTCACGAGGTTTGAGGACGGGCGGCTGAACATCCTCGTCGAGGGAAGCGAGCGCTTCCGGCTGACGGAGCTCACCGACGGCCGGGCGTTCAACACCGGCCTCGTTGCGCCGATCGAGGACGTCGAGGACCCTGCCGAGCGCCCGGCAGTGGACGAGGCGGTGCGTCTGTTCGACGCGCTCCGCGACTTGACGGAGAGCGAGGTCGATACGCCCGACAGCGCCTCGCCGCAACTGTCGTTCGAGCTGGCTGCGAAGGTGGAGCTCCCGGCGGACGAAAAGCTCGCGCTCCTCGCGGAGACGTCGGAGCGACTGCGCATGGAGCTCGTGCAGGAACTGCTCTCGAACGCTCTCCTGACCGCGCAGCGCGTGCGCCGTGCCGCAGAGCGCGCGTCGACGAACGGCAAAGTCGACCTGGGGTAGGGCGGTACGATCCTTCCGTGGCCGTAACTCCCGAGACGAAGCTCGACGCCCATCGCCTGCGCGCGGATTTCGCGGTTTTCGACGAGCTCGTGAACGGCCGTGCGGTGGCCTTCCTCGACTCCGCCGCGTCGGCGCAGAAGCCGCGGCAGGTGCTGGACACGATGCGCGACTTCTACGAGCACTCGTACGCCAACGTCCATCGCGGTGTGTACCGGCTCGCGGAGCGAGCGACTACCGGCTACGAGACCGCGCGCGGGAAGGTCGCCGGCTTCGTGAACGCGCGGTCCGAGCGCGAGGTGATCTTCACGCGGAGCGCGACCGAAGCGCTGAACCTCGTCGCGTACGCGTGGGGCCTCGACAACCTCGGTCCCGGCGACCTCGTCGTCGTCACCGACCTCGAGCACCACTCCAGCTTCGTCCCGTGGCAGTACGTCGCGGGTCGTACGGGCGCGGGCTTCAAGGCGATTCCGATCGACGAGTCGGGCGAGCTACAGCTCGACGCGCTCGACGAGATCGAGCGCCAGGGAACGGTGAAGGTCGTTGCGTCCAACCTCGTCTCGAACACGCTCGGGACGGTGAACCCCGTGCGCGAGCTCGCCACGTGGGCGCACGAGCGGGGCGCGATCATGGTCGTCGACGCCGCGCAGGCCGCGCCGCATCGGCCGATCGACGTCCAGACCCTCGACTGTGAGTTCCTCGCCATCTCGTCCCACAAGATGTGCGGCCCGAGCGGCGTCGGCGCGCTCTGGGGGCGGAAGGAGCTGCTGGAGTCGATGGCTCCGTTCAACCTGGGCGGCGAGATGATCCGCTCGGTCTCGACGGAGCGGACGACCTGGAACGAGCTTCCGTACAAATTCGAGGCCGGCACGCCGGCGATCGCCGAGGCGGTCGGGTTCGGCGCCGCGGTCGACTACGTGCTCGAAGCGGGTCTCGAAGCGATCGCGCAGCACGAGCACGACCTGGTCGAGTACACGCTGGGCAAGCTCGGTGAGCTTCCGTGGGTGACGACGTACGGGCCGCCGCCGGACCGTCGCGCGGGAATCGTCTCGCTGAACGTCGACGGTGTCCATCCGCACGACGTCGCGCAGGTGCTCGACTGGGAGGGCGTGGCGGTTCGCGCCGGCCATCACTGCACGCAGCCGCTCATGACGAAGCTCGGCGTCGCGGCGACAGTGCGTGCGAGCTTCTACGTCTACTCCATCCAGGAAGAGATCGACCGCCTCGTCGACGGTCTCCACAAGGCGAAGAGCTCACTCGGCTGATGAGCGAGTTCGACCAGCTGTACCGGGAGCTCATCCTGGACCACTACAAGAACCCGCGGAATCACGGGCTCCTCGAGCCGTCCGACGCGCTCGCAGAGGGTCAGAACCCCCTGTGCGGGGACGAGATCACCGTCTCCGTCCGTCTCGGTGAGGGCGACGTGATCGAGGAGGTCGGCTTCGACGGCCGCGGGTGCGCCATCAGCCAGGCGGCCATGTCGATGCTCGGCGATCTCGTCAAGGGCAAGTCGGCCGACGAGGTCGCGGTCATGCCGAAGGAGGAGCTCCTCGACGAGCTCGGCATCCCGCTCACGCCGGTACGCCTGAAGTGCGCGATCCTCGGACTGGGCGTCCTCAAGCTCGCGCTGCACAAGTCGCGCGGCACGCCGCTCCCCGAGGAGTGGGGAACATCGAGTCGCGATCTCGTGTTGGAGTGAGTGAGGTCGAGGTAGGGCCGCTCGAGGAGCTGCCGCCCGGCGCGATGAAGCTCGTCGAGGCGGGTCTGGTCACCATCGGCGTCTACAACTGCGGAGGACGGCTGCTCGCGATCGAGGATCGCTGCTCCCACGATGACGGGCCGCTCTGCGAAGGGGATTGGGATGCGGAGGCGTGCATGGTCGTGTGTCCCCGGCATGGCTCGCGCTTCGATCTCGAAAGCGGGATACCGATGTCGCTTCCGGCCTTCCAGGCCGTTCCGACCTATCCCGTCTCCATACGAGAGGACGGGCTCGTCGTAGTGGAGGTGCCGGACTGATGCTGGACGACCGTGTACTGCGTGTGCTCGCCCGCCTCGAGGCCGAAGACGCCGCAGAGCGGGAAGCCGGTCTTCCCGCCGGCCAGCGCGCCCGTCAGGTCGAGCCGACCACCGGCCGGTTCCTGTTCGCGCTCGCCGCAGCACAGGCGGGCATCGAGGTGCTGGAGATCGGCGGCTCGCGTGGCTACTCGACGATCTGGCTCGCCGCCGGCGCGCGTGTGCTCGGCGGCCGGGTCGTCTCGCTGGAGCTCGATCCCGCGAAGTGCGCCGCCTGGCGCACGAACGTCGCGGACGCCGGCCTCGAGGAGTGGACCGACCTCGTCGAGGGCGACGCCCACGCGACGCTCGCCGCGACCGAGGACGTCTTCGACCTCGTCTTTCTCGATGCCGAGAAGGACGACTACGAGGCGCTGTTCACGCTAGCGCGCCCACTCCTCGAGCCCGGCGGCCTCGTCGTGGCGGACAACGTCCTGTCCCACGCCGAGGCGCTGGGCGCGTACTCGGCTGCCCGTCAGGCCGATTCCGCGCTCTCCAGCGTCACCGTGCCGCTCGATCGCGGTCTCGAGCTGACGGTCGTCCTCGGCCCAGGACCGTGAATTCAGCTCCCTCCATCCGCTCGGAGCGCGTATGCTGGCGCTACCGCGGAAAGGAGGTGGTCCGGCTTGAGCGATGACAGTACGGGCAGTGGAGGTACCAGCGGGTAGAGGCGTGCCCCCGGGACCACCGGGAACCGCCTAGCCAGCGTAGGGGGCTCGCGATTCGCGCTGTGCGTGCCGGGGCTCGCGATTCGCGCTGTGCGTGCCACAAGGCTCGCGCCGGAAGCGCCTCTACTAATCCAACGCTGGTATCCGTTTCGAGGGGCCGCGGTGACGCGGCCCCTCGGCGTCTTCTGCCCCGCAGACCGAAATCCGGCTCACGCCGGAGTTCCGGTCGCGACAACCCCTGAAGCCGTCCGCTTCGCGGCCGGGCCGCTGCGACCAGTCGACCGTGCTGTCGTTCAGGCAGCCGCTCTGAGCGGCTGGGCCTCTCGCACGAGCGTCGCGAGATGGTCGCGCAGGCGTTCCGCCACCAGGGGATCCACGAGGTTGCCGTGGGCGTCGAACCGCTCGTGCGCAGTCGACACGGGCAGCTCGCCCCCGACGACGCGGGCGCCGGCGATTCCCAGCACGCGCTTCGCGTCCTGCTGGGCCCAGATCGCCCCGTACTGGCCGGTGGTCGCGCCCGCGATCGCCACGGTCTTGTTGCGGAGCCAGCTCCCGCGGTGCCGCGCGGAGGCCCAGTCGATCGCGTTCTTCAGGACTCCGGTCAGCGTGCCGTTGTACTCGGGCGTGATGACGAGGAGCGCATCTGCCTCCTCGATCCGGCGACGGAGGTCTGCGACGGACTCGGGCGTCTCGACGTCCTCGTGATCGACGTCCTGGTCGTAGTGGGGCAGGAGCCCGAGCCCGTCGTAGATCTCGACCTCGACCCCGTCCGGCGCGAGCTCACGCGCCGCGCGTGCGAGCGCCGTGTTGAACGACTCTCGTCTGAGGCTGCCGGAGAGAGCGAGGATCTTCATCTCAGGCAGCCCTCACCGCCGCGAAGGTCGCCCGCAGCGTCACGGCGTTGGGGAGGAGGAAGCCGCCGCCGGGAAGCGGTGCGTTCCACTCGAGACCGAACTCCGTTCGGTCGATCGTGCCCTCGAGCTCGAGACCGATCCGCTCGTTGCCGGCGAGATCCGGCCCGGTGCCCAGGAACCTGCCGGTGAGTTCGACCGGCTTCGTCGTCCCCTGGAGGGTGAGATCTCCGAGCACGCGCACCTCGTCGGCGTCGAACGAGACGTGCGTGGACGAGAAGTGGAGTTCCGGGTACCGCTCGGAGTCGAAGAAGTCGGGGGACTGCAGGTGACCATCCCGTGTCTCGTCGAAGGTCGTGATCGAGGTCGCGTCGACCGTCCCCTCGATCGAGGCCTCGTCGCCCCCCTCGATCGTCCCGTCGAAGCCCGGCACGCGACCCTTGATCGGAATCAGCCCGACCTTCCTGACCTCGAACTCGAGCGACGACCAGACGGGGTCGATGAACCAGGTTCCGGCGGGGATCTGCGTTGCCGGGGTCTCTGCGATGATGGACATGGCACTCTCCTTTGCGTCCGCTACTATTGACTACGCAAGCAATCCTAGAGGAAGAATAGTGAGCAGTCAAGTATTGATCGAACAAGCGTCTGCGAAAGCCTTTGCCGCGCTGCTTCGCGCCCACGCCGCCGCCACGAGGGCTTTGAGCGCGCAGCTGTCGGCCGGGCACGGGTTGACGCTCAGCGACTACGAGGTGCTGCTGCGGCTTGCGCAAGCGCCGGAGCGCCGCATGCGACGGGTGGACCTCGCCGAGCAGGTGCTGCTGACGGCCTCGGGCATCACGCGGTTGCTGGATGGGCTCGAGGAGAGCGGCTTCGTCGAACGTGCTGCCTGCTCGGAGGACCGGCGCGTCGTGTACGCCGTCCTCACCGAGGACGGGCTGGAGAAGCTCCGCGGCGCATCCAAGTCGCACCTCAGCCAGATCGAGACGCACTTCCGCACACGGCTCGACGAGGGCGAGCTCGAAAACCTCACGACGCTCCTCGGCCGCCTCGACGAGGCAGGCGAGGAGCCCGCCTGCGGGCCGCCCGAGTAGGGCTCACTCGCCGCCGAAGTTCTGCCAGTAGCGACTGGGCGTGGGTCCGCGCTGGCCCTGGTATTTCGAGCCGATTCCCTCCGAGCCGTAGGGCCGCTCGGCCGGTTCCGAGAGCTGGACGAAGGAGACCTGGCCGATCTTCATCCCGGCGTAGATGGTGATCGGGAGGTTGGCGACGTTCGAGAGCTCGAGCGTCACGTGGCCGTCCCAGCCGGGGTCGATGAAGCCCGCGGTCGAATGGATGAGCAGCCCGAGCCGGCCCAACGAGCTCTTCCCCTCGAGCCTGGCCACGAGGTCGTCCGGGAGGGTGACGCGCTCCAGGGTCGATCCGAGCACGAATTCGCCCGGGTGCAGGATGAACGCCTCGTCCTCCGCGACCTCGACGAGCTCCGTCAGCTCCTCCTGCTGCGCCTTGACGTCGATGTACGGGTAGCGCGAGTTCCGGAAGACGCGGAAGTAGCGGTCGACGCGTACGTCCACGCTCGAGGGCTGCATGAGCGCCGGCTCGTACGGGTCGATGCCGATGCGTCCCTCCTCCAGCAGGCGCCGGATGGTGCGATCGGAGAGGATCACGCGGCGATTCTACGAGCACTGCGATAAGGTCCACCCCCCGGTGTCGATGCTGTTCCCACCCATCGACCCGAACGAGCGGTTTCGCGAACGTCGGGCGACGGTCAGGCGGAGGAAGCGCCTCAGGCGTGCCGCTGCTGTGGCGACCGTCCTGATCGCAGTCCTCCTCCTCGGAATGGGTGCGCAGTTCGTGGGAACCGACGAGAGCGCCCAGTCCGTCACCGACCTCGCAACGCTTGCCGCCACGCCGTCCAGCGGGCCGCGGACGCTTCCGATCGAGCTCCGCGGCGTGCACGTGACGATGGGGCTCGCCTCGCTTCCCGGCAAGCTCGACGAGTACCTCGATCTCGAGCGGGACGGCTTGACGGCGCTCGAGCTCGATGTAAAGGACGAGAACGGCGAGATCGGTTTCGTCACGCCGGCCGTGCCCCGGCTCGCTGTCTCGATCGGGGCCGCCCGTGACTATTACGAAGCGCGCGAGGCAGCGATTCGTGTTCACGACCGCGGGATCTACCTCGTCGGTCGCATCGTTGTCTTCGAAGACCCGGTGCTGTCTCAGGCGCGGCCAGACCTCGCGGTCCGTAGGTCGGGCGGCGGAGTCTGGCGCGATGCCGCCGGGCTCGGCTGGACGAACCCGTACGACAGACGCGTCTGGGAGTACAACGTCGACGTCGCCGTCGCTGCCGCGAAGGCGGGGTTCGACGAGATCATGTTCGACTACGTGCGCTTCCCGTCCGACGGCGACGTGGCGAGTGCCGTGTATAGGAACGAGCGCTCGCTCGCGAAACGCGAGGCGATCCCCCAGTTCCTGCGTTACGCCGAGAACCGCCTGGAGCCGTACGGCGTGCGCATCTCGGCAGCCGTGTTCGGGCTGTCGGGCGCGCGTGATCTCGGCATCGGCCAGCTTCCCCGCAAGATGGCGCCATACGTGGACACGGTGTATGCGATGACCTATCCGTCGCTCTTCGGAGCGGGCGAGCTCGGGCTGCAGGATCCCAGCACCGCGCCGGGTGCCACCGTGGCCCGGGCGCTGCGTCGGTTCGAGCTCGCGCTCCGCGGGCAGGATGCGCTCGTCGTCCCGTGGGTGCAGGACTTCAGCTTCTCCGTCCCGTACGACCTCGACGAGGTGCGCGCGCAGATCGACGCCGCGCGGCTCTCGGGCGCGAAGGGCTACATGCTCTGGAACGCGGAGGGGCTGTACACGGACGGCGCGCTCGCCCCGCCCTCCTAGGGCGCGAGGCGCTCGCCGCGCCAGCCGTCGTCCTCGCGCGTGTACCGCACGCGGTCGTGGAGCCGGTCGTCACGGTGCGTCCAGAGCTCGATCGACTCGGGGATCAGGCGGTAGCCGCCCCAGAAGGGCGGGATGGGGACGTCCTGACCCGCGAATCGCTCCTCCGCCTCGGCGACGCGCGCGTCCAGCGCGGCCCGGTCCGTCAGCGGCCGTGACTGGGGCGACGCCCACGCCGCGATCTGGCTACGTCGCGGCCGTCTCGCCCAGTAGGCCGCGGACTCCGCCGGCGCGATCTCCTCGACGCCGCCCTCGACCCGGACCTGGCGGCCGAGCTCCCACCAGTGCATTGCGATGGCAGCCCGCGGGTTGGCGCTGAGCTCGTCGCCCTTCCGAGAGGTGCGGTTCGTGAAGAACGTCAGGCCTCGCTCGTCGAGACCGCGCAGAAGGACGATCCGTGCCGACGGCTTCCCGTCGGCCGTCGCCGTGGCCAACGTCATGACGTGCGGTTCGCCGACGACGGCGCGTGCCTCCTCGAGCCACGCCCGGAGCCGCGCGATCGGATCGGGGTCGGGCATCGGACGGAGGATGCTTCATCTAGGCTCGCTCGCGTGGCGGCGACCCGCGTGATCGAGATCCGTACCGAGATCCCAGGCCCGCGGAGCCGCGAGATCCTCGCGCGAGAGCTCAAGGCGGTCGCGCATCCGCTGATCGTCCACGAGCCGATCGTCGCCGATCGGGCGCGCGGGTCGACGATCACGGACGTCGACGGCAACACGTTCGTCGACTTCGTCGGCGGAGTGGGGGTCGCGAACGTGGGCCACAACCATCCGCGAGTGCTGGAAGCGATCGCAGACCAGGCCGAGCGCTTCCTCCACACGGATTACACGGTCGTGCCCTACGAGGGCTACGTGGAGCTCGCAGAGCGGCTCGGCGCGCTCGTTCCGATCAGCGGAGAGACGCGTGCGGCGTTCTTCAATGCCGGCGCGGAGGCAGTCGAGAACGCGGTGAAGCTGTCTCGGCTGTACACCAAGCGCCAGGCCGTCATCGCATTCGAAGGCGCCTTCCACGGCCGCACCTGGATGGCGCTCACGATGACGTCGAAGACGCATCCCTACAAGCAGGGGCTCGGGCCCTTCGCTCCCGAGGTCTACCGGACGCCGTACCCCAACGCGTATCGCGGCCCCGATGCCAAGACGGCGCTCACCGCACTCGAGGGCCTGTTCACGACGCACGTCTCGCCCGAGCACGTCGCCGCGATCGTCTTCGAGCCGCAACAGGGCGAGGGCGGCTTCCTCCCCGCACCGCAGGAGTTCGTGAACGGGCTCCGGCGCATCTGCGACGACCACGGGATCGTGCTGGTCGCGGACGAGGTGCAGACGGGCTTCGGACGAACGGGACGCATGTTCGCGATGGAGCATTTCGGCGTCGAGCCCGACCTCGTCGTCGTCGCGAAGTCGATCGCGGGCGGGCTGCCGCTGTCGGGTGTGGTCGGGCGCGCGACGATCATGGACCGCCCGCACGCCGGCGCGATCGGCGGCACGTTCATCGGCAATCCCGTCGCGCTCGCGGCTGCCCTGGCCGTCCTCGAGGTCTTCGAGGAGGAGCAACTCGTCGAGCGCGCGCAGCTTCTCGGCGCTGCGCTGCGGGCGAGGATGCTCGACTGGCGGTCGCGCTGGACGCGAATCGGGGACGTCCGCGGGCTGGGGGCGATGCTGGCGATCGAGCTCGTGCGCGACCCGGAGACGAAAGAGCCGGCGCCGGAGCTCGTCGAGGCCGTCGTCGACGAGGCGCTGCAGCGAGGGGTACTGCTGCTGAAGGCCGGCGTGAACGGCAACTGCATCCGGGTGCTCTGTCCCCTCACGACCTCGGATGCCGAGCTCGACGACGGGCTCCGTGCGTGGGAAGACGCGCTCGCGGCTGTCCTGAGCTCGTAGCGCGCAACCCGTGAGGCGTGCGCTTTCGCGGCCGTGTCAGTGCTGCACCTTCGTCGCTGCGACCTCATCGATGAACCCTCCGCTCCGTGCAGACGGGTGAAGAGCGCAGCTCGTCACCGTTCTGTTCGCCGGCCTCGTCGCGTCGATCGCTTACGCGGGCGATCGAGAACCGAGCGCGTCCGCCCGCACTCCAGCGCTACGACGATGCGCCGGGCGCCCGTGCGGAGGAGTGTTGCCGCGCTCGGGCTCGAAGTGGCATCACGCCCAGCGAGCGGCTGCTCGCCGTCGCTAGTAGAGGAGGCGCGCTCTCCGTTCGTGTCGCTCGAGCGCGAGTGCGATCAGGCGGTCGAGCAGTTCGGCGTAGGGAACGCCTGCCGCCTCGAAGAGCTTCGCGTACACGCTCGTCGCCGTGAAACCCGGGATCGTGTTGATCTCGTTCACCACGACCTCGTCGTCGGGACGCACGAAGAAGTCGATCCGAGCCATGCCCTCGCACTCGGTCGCGACGAACGACTCGACTGCGAGCTCGCGCACGCGTTCGTCCGCCTCGGGAGAGATTCGCGCCGGGATGACGAGATCCATGCCCCCCTCGTCGTACTTCGCCGCGTAGTCGTACCAGTCGGCGTGCGCCACGATCTCGCCCACCACTGAGGAGGTCGGATCGCGGTTGCCGAGGACGCCGCACTCGACTTCGACGCCGTCCACGCCCTCCTCGATCAGGACTTTGTCGTCGTGTCTGCGTGCGAGCTCGACCGCGGCGACGAGCTCCTTGGCGTCCCGCACCTTCGAGATCCCCACCGAGGAACCGAGTCGAGCCGGTTTCACGAAGACCGGGTAGTCGAATCCGTGCCGCGGCTCGTCGCCGTCGCGGAGCGTCACGTTGCGGGCGACGGGAATCCCGCGGTCGCGGAGCACCGCCTTGGACAGGTCCTTGTCCATGCACAGCGCCGAGGCGGCGACGCCGGCGCCGACGTAGGGAACTCCCGCGAGCTCGAGGAGCCCCTGCACCGTGCCGTCTTCTCCGAACGGCCCGTGCAGGATCGGCAGGACGACGTCGACCTGACCCAGAGTGGCGGCCGGTGCCGAGTGTGCCACCACCGGAAGGGTCTCGACGGAGGCCTCCGGGAGCTCTGCGCGCCCTGAGCCGAGTTCCCAGCGCCCGGCCCTGTCGATCTCGACGACGACGGTCTCGTACCGCTCCGAGTCGAGGGCCTCGACGACCGAGCGCGCGGACGCAAGCGAGATCTCGTGCTCGCTCGAGCGGCCGCCCGCCAGCACGGCGACGCGTACGCGCCGGCTCACGGGGTCGTCGTGGTCTCGTTCGTCTCCTCGCCGACGAAACGGCCGACGAAGAGGGTGATGATTGCGTTCGGTGCGGCCTGCGACCCGCCGATCGGGTCCTGTGCGGTCACGATCCCGTCCTGAGTGGCGTCGAACACGTCCTCGAGAACGACCCGCGACCGGAAGCCCGCGGCATCGAGGGTCGTCTGCGCGATGGAGACGTCCTGGGTGGTGACGTCCGGAACGGCGGAGGTCGTCGGCCCTCTCGAGACGTACACGGTCACGGTCGATCCCCGCGAGCCCTCGGACCCGCCGCTCGGCGTCTGGCGCGTGACGGTTCCCTCGGCCTGGTCGGAGTCCTCGTCGATCCGCGACACGACGAAGCCGGCGCCCTGGAGCTCGGCCGACGCCTGGTCGTACGGCAGGCCGACGACGCTCGGAATGGTGACCGGTCTCGGCCCCTTCGAGACGTTGATCCGCACCTGTGTGCCTTCGACGACGACCAGGCCCGCGCCGGGTGCCTGGCCCGTGACGGTGCCCTCTTCGCGGTCGGAGTTCACCTCGACGACCTGCGCGACGAGCCCGGCTCGCGTCAGCTCGGCGACCGCGTCCTCGCTCGTCTGGCCGATGACGCTGGGAATCGTGACCTCCGGCTTGCCGGAGGACACGTCGATCCGCACGACGTCACCGGGATCGACGCGCGTGCCTTCCTGCGGATCCTGGGCGAAGACGATGCCTTCCTCGACGTCCGAGTTCGACACGCGGCGCACCTGCGGTACGAGGCCCTCGTCCTCGATGTCCTCGACCGCAAGCGCGGCCTGGATTCCGACGACGTAGGGAACGGCGACGGTGTCGGCGCCCTCGAGCTGGTCCTTGATCGGCTCGTACAGGAACCACGCGGCAATGAGCAGAGCGAGAAGCGCACCGATCCCCAGCAGCCATGGCCAGAGCGATCTCGTGCGGTCGGGCGGCTCGTACGGCTGCAGCGGCCGTCGGACGACCTGTGTCGCAGCCGTGGCGTCGAGCGCGCGCTCGCCGGAGAGGACCATCGTGGCTGCCTCGGCCGTCTCCGCAGCGACGCGACCGCCTCGCGCGACGGTCTCCAGGTCCGCGTCCATCGCGGCGGCCGACTGGTAGCGGTCGGCCGGCTCCTTCGCGAGCGCGCGGACGACGACGAGATCGAGGTCGGTCGGGACGTCCGGGCGGAGGTCCGACGGGGCGGGCGGTGTCTCCGAGAGGTGCTTCATCGCGATCTCGACCGGGCTGTCGCCCGTGAACGGCACCTCGCCCGTGAGCAGCTCGAAGAGCACGATTCCCGTCGAGTAGAGGTCGGACGTCTGGTCGACTGGCGCGCCGCGCGCCTGCTCCGGGGAGAGGTACTGGGCGGTGCCGATGATCGCGCCCTCCTCCGTCATCTGGCTCGCACCGGCGCGCGCGATGCCGAAGTCCGTGACCTTCACGACACCCTCGGAGTCGACGATGACGTTGTGCGGCTTGATGTCGCGGTGGATGACGCCGTTGCGGTGCGCGTAGCGGAGCGCGGCGAGGATCTGGCGCGTGTACGCGATCGCGACGGGGACGGGGCAGAGGCCGCGGGAGCGGATGAGCTCCTTGAGCGTTCGGCCTTCGACGTACTCCATGACGATGAAGTAGGAGCCGTCGAACTCGCCGCGGTCGAAGATCGAGACGATGTTCGGGTGGGACAGGCCGGCGGCGTGCGTGGCCTCTCGCCGGAAGCGCTCGACGAACTGGTCGTCGTTCACGTATCGGCTGTGCAGCATCTTCACGGCGACCCGGCGGCCGAGCTCCTGGTCCTCGGCGAGGTAGACGTCGGCCATGCCGCCTCCGCCGAGCTTCCGGGCGATGCGGTAGCGCCCCGCGAAGAGGGTGCCGGAGAGGGTGTCCTGTGTCGTCATGGCTGCACGCGAACCTCTAGAGGTTAGGGATTCTCCGTCCCCTGCAGGATTGCCTGCATGACCTCACGGGCGATCGGAGCGGCCGTCGTGCCTCCGGTGCCGCTTTGGTTTTGGAGAACGACTGCGATCGCGAGCTCCGGCGGCCGGTCCTCGTCCTCGCCGGCGAACGCGATGAACCACGTGATGTTCGAGCCGGGCACGCCCGTCTCGCCGGTTCCCGTCTTCCCTCCGATCGCATATCCGGAGATCTGCGCGGCCGTCCCGGTGCCGCGCTCGACGGCGAGCCGCATCATGTCCGCGACCGCGTCGGCGGTCTTCTTGCTTACGGCCCGCCTGATCAGGCGAGGACGCTGCCTCTCGATCACCTTGCCGCCCGGCGCGACGATGCGATTCACGACGTGAGGCTCCATGAGCCGTCCGCCGACGCCGATCGCGCCGGCGACCATCGCGTTCTGGAGCGCCGTCACGAGCACCCGCTCCTGGCCGAAGGCCATCCGGCCGGCATCGACGTTCGCATCCACCTTCGGGTAGAAGAGTCGGCCGTTGTCGTACAGGCCGCTGGCGAGGCGTTCGTCGGACGGCGTCTCGAGCGGGGGTTTCTCGTAGAACCCGAAGCGCTTGGCCGTGTCGAGGATCTTCTTCGCTCCGAGCTTCTTCCCGATGTTGCAGAAGACCGAGTTCACGGAATACGCGAGAGCGTTCGTGAGGTCGATGGTGCCGAAGGGGCGCGAGGTGTCGAAGTTGTTCACGCGCTTCCCGTACACGGTGCAGTAGCCGGGATCGACGAACGTCGAGTCGGGCGTGTACCGCTTCGACTCGAGGGCGGCGGCGGCGGTGACGACCTTGAATGTCGATCCCGGCACGTACAGGCCCGCGCTGGCGCGGTTCACGAGCGGCGCCGCCGGCGTGCAGTCCGCCGTGATCTGCTCGATCTGGCCGAAGTTCTCCTCGACGAGATTCGGGTCGAAGCCGGGGGACGACGCCATCACGAGGAGCTTCCCCGTGCGCGGGTCGAGTGCCACGACGGCGCCGCAGTTCGCGCCGAGCGCCTCGTTGGCGACCTCCTGCGCGTCGAGGTCGAGCGTCGTGACGACGTCGTTGCCCTGGACGGGCTTGCCGCGGAGCTCGTCGAGCGTCTTGTCGAAGACGGTCGAGAGGCTCGAGTTGGACGCGGTGAGAAAGTCGTTGAGCGAGCGCTCGAGCCCGGTGCGCGAGCGGCCGACGGTCGAGTAGCCGACGACGTGCGCGGCGAGCGGGCCGTAGGGATAGCGGCGGAAGAAGAGCGTCCTGCCGTCGATCGCGCGCTGCCGGTTTCTCGCGAGACGCTTGCGAGGCTCGAATGAGAAGATGAGGCCGCGATCGATCGAGAACTCCGCGACGCGCCTGATCGAGTTGTCCTGGCGCTCGGCGAGGCTCGCTGCCGCCCACGTCTGCCAGTACGTCGTCATCAGAACAAGCACGGCGACGAGGATCAGCGCGACGTACGTGAGGCGGACGATCTGTGGGTTCATCGCGGCTCGTTCGCCCGGTTGGAGACGAGGAGGAGGAGCGCGAGCAGCACGAAGTTGGCGACGATGCTCGTGCCGCCGTAGGAGACGAACGGCAGGGTGATCCCGGTGAGTGGGACGACGCGCAGAACGCCGCCGACGATGATGAACGTCTGCAAGGCGAAGCCGAACGTCAGCCCGGCCGCGAGGAGCTTCGAGAAGCCGTCGTCGGCCTGCAGCGCGACGCGCATGCCGCGCACGACGAAGAGCATGAACACGAGAAGGACCGCCGCCGCTCCGACGAGCCCGAGCTCCTGCGCGATCGCGGAGAAGATGAAGTCCGTGCGCAGGTACGGGATGAGCTGGGAGCCGTCGACCGACGTGAACGTCCCCTGGCCGAGTCCCGTGCCGCCGAAGCCTCCGTTGGCGATCGAGTAGAGGCTCTTCACGAGCTGATACGACGCGCAGTCCTGGCGCAGCGCGAGTTCGCCCGTGAGAGAGCAGTACACGGGCTCATCCGTCCACGGCTGCAGCCAGATCGTCACGCGGTCCTGCACGTGCCCGATCGCGTTGTAGAGGACGGCGGCGCCTCCCAGGAACAGCGTCAGCCCGGCTGCGACGAACAGGGCCCGGCCAGTCGCGACGTAGAGCATCGCGAGGAAGATCCCGAAGTTCAGGAGCGCGCTGCCGAGGTCGTTCGTGACCACGATGACGAGCATCGCCGCACCCCAGATCGCGAGCAGCGGTCCCACGTCCTTCAGCTGACCGCGCGCCAGCGACTCCCGCTTCTCGCGGAGATAGCCCGCGAGGAAGAGGATCAGGCAGATCTTCGCGAGCTCACCGGGCTGGAACTGGATCACGCCGAGGTCGACCCAGAGCCGCGCGCCGTTCACCGTCTCGCCGAGCCCAGGAAGCGACGGCAGCAGCAGCAGGGCGACCGCGCCGACACCGAACAGATACCGGTACGACTCGAGGACGCGGTAGTCGTGGCGGAACCAGAGCAGCGTCCCGGCGAGGGCGGCGACGCCCGCGGCGATCCATACAGCCTGGCGTCCGCCGTCGCCGGGGTCGAGCCGGTAGATCGTCGTCACACCGAACGCCGTCAGGACGGCGGTCAGCGGGAGGAGTGCGCCGTCAGCATTGGGCGCGGTGCGCCGGATCACCACGTGCGCGACGACGTACAGCCCGAGGAAGAGTGCTCCCCAGGTGACCACGTCGGGCGAGATCTCGGCGTCGCGCGCGAGCGTGACCGTCGCGAGCGCCACGCTCGCGATCAGGCCGGCGAGGACGAGCCCGAAGAGCTCGCGCCGGCGGGCGTTCACCGACTGATGCCCCAGTACAGGGCGAGGGCGCCGACGACGACCACGAGCGCGACGAGCGCCAGCGACGTCAGCCGCCCGCCTGAGGCCGCGCCGTGTCGGCTCACGTCGGCCTCCGGGTCGGCGAGGGTGGCTTCGGCTGCGCCCTCGTCCGCTGCCGGCGGGTCGTCGTACGTGACGGGCTCCGGGTCGCCTTCGACCAGCTCGAAGAGAACGACGGTGATGTTGTCCTCTCCGCCGCGCGCGTTCGCGGCCGCGACGAGCCGCTCGGCCGCCGCCTCGGGATCGCGGTCGGCTTCGAGGAGCGCGGACGCGATCTCGTCCTGCGAGAGCATGTCGGTGAGACCGTCCGAACACAGGAGCACGAGGTCGCCGCGCTCCGCCGGAACCCTGAACACGTCGACCTCGATCGCGCTCTCGGTACCCACAGCGCGCGTGATCGCGGAGCGCTGTGGGTGCCGCTCGGCCTCCTCGGGCGTGAGCACGCCGCTCTCGACGAGCTCCGCGACGAGCGAGTGGTCGGTGGTGATCTGCTCGAGCACGTCGCCGCGGAGGCGATAGGCACGCGAGTCACCCACGTGTCCGAACACGATCCCGGCGTCCACTGCATCGACGAGCGCCACGGTCACCGTCGTTCCCATCCCGGCTGTGGTCGGGTCGGCGACGGAGCGCTCCCAGACGCGCCGGTTCGCCTCCTCGATGCTCGCCTCGAGGCTGGCCTCGTCGATCACGTCGCGCCGGCGGTCACGGAGCGCCGCGGCTGCGATGCCCGCGGCGACCTCACCTGCACGCGCCCCGCCCATCCCGTCCGCGATCGCGAACAGCGGCGGCTCGAAGACGTACGCGTCCTCGTTTCGCGTGCGCCTTCGGCCAGTGTCGGTCAGCCAGGCCGCGCGTCCGATCTTCACGCCTGCACCTGCAGCTCGGTAGCGCCGATCCTGATCACGTCGCCGACCTTGGCGAGCTGTGCCCGCTCCAGCTTCGTGCCGTTCACGAAGGTCCCGTTCGTCGAGCCCAGGTCGTCGACCATCGCGCCTTCGGGCCGCGGCTCGATCCGCGCATGTCGCGCGGACACGAACTCGTCGTGCTCGAGGCGGATCCCACTCGCCGCGTCGCGACCCACCACCGTGGGTGCGGCCACTTCGATCGTTCTCCCCCGGCCCAACTCGGTGCTCGCGAGGACGAGGAGCCGTGCCGGTGCGAGCCCGTGTTGCGCCCGCAACGCGTTCGCCTCGGCCGCACCCAGGACGATGCTCTCCTGCGGGGCCTGGGCCATGCCTTTCGTCGCCGAGCGCACGACGTAGAGGATGAACAGGTAGAGCAGCACGAGGAAGGCGATCTTCCCGATCAGGAGCGTTTCGTCGGTCTCGAGCGCGAGGGACGTCACGGGAGCGCGCAGCCGAACACGACGTCCGTCGCGCCGAGCGTGATCCGATCGCCGTCGCGCAGCCGCGCGCGGTCGACGCGCTTGCCGTTGACCTCGAGACCGTTCGTCGAGCCGAGGTCGACGATCCAGTAGCCCGCCCCTTCCTGCCGGACCTCGGCGTGGCGACGCGAGACGTTCACGTCGGCGACGCGAACGTCTGCCTCCCGCGAGCGGCCGAGGACGACGCTCGTCGAGTTGACCTCGTGCACTCGTCCACCGATCGTCAGGGTGACGACCTCGCGCTCGGGCTCCGGTGGCGGCGCGTCGGCGACGACGGGCGCCGGCGCCTTGTAGATCATCGTCTGCGCGGGCTGGTCGACGGGGAGCGAGGGAGGAGGCGAAGCCGGGCTCGGTGCCTCGGCCGAAGCCACGAGCCGCGTGGCGATCCCGAACTCGCCGACCGCGAGGTCGTCGTCCACGGTGACGAGCACGGTCGGCGCATCTAGAAGCGCGTAGCGCTCGCGTCGCGCGTGCTCGGCGAGGTACTCCTGGAGCTCCGCGACGAGAGCCTCTTCGTAGCCCTCGAACTGCTTGCGGTCGTCAAGCGAGAGGTAGACCGTGTACTCGTTGGGGACGTAGACGTTCGCGACGGACACGTTGCGATGGTCGTCCATCTCCTTCACGAGCTTGCGCGCCAGCTCGATCGGCTGGACGTGCGTGCGGAACGCGCGACCGAAGACGCCTTCGAAGAGGCCTTCGATCTTCGCTTCGATGGTGCGCAGGACTGCCATGAGCAGGGAGTTCGCGACGAGTGTAGTTACCCGCTCGGTGCGTTCGGCTCAGGCCGCGCGGCGTGGTGTGGCCGCGGCCAGAGCGAACCCCGCCCAGGCGAGCATGACGACGATCGTGCTCGCGACGCCGGCTCCGGCGAGGACGGATGCGCCTGTCACGACGAGTCCTACTCCGCCGGCGCCGAGCCGCGAGCAGCGGCGGGCCCACGGCAGGAGCGCGGATGCGGCTCCGACGAGGATCGCGGCAGCGAGGACGAGCGGCTCGTGGAGCAACCAGCCCCACACCGCTGTTGCGACGGAGCCGACCGAGTCGAGAGGCCCCAGCTCGAGCGCGGACGCGGTGCCGCCTGAGACGGGCAGGCGCTCGCCGGAGACGGCCGACAGCAGGACGACCGAGAGCACGGCAAGCGCGCCGTGCGCCGCGCGCCGAGCCGTGTTCTTGACCGGAACCAGCGCCAGCGGCACGAGTGGCAGAAGGCCAACCGTCGCGAGGATCGGCCCGGCCATGAACCACAGGCTGTGGCGCGCATCACGCCAGTTCGCAGCCAGCCAGCCGGCAGCGAAGATCCCGTAGAGCCCCGCGAGGGCGACGGCGACGTTTCCGAGCGGAAAGAGCGGGACGGCGAGCGCGAGCGCCAGGCCGAGGCGAGGATCGAGCCAGGATGCGAGACCGGTCGCGACGATGAGCAGGGCGACGAGCTCCGGCGGCCAGAAGGGAAGGAACGTCGCGCCGAGCCCGGCGGTCACGGCGCCCAGAACGACGGGGAGAACACGACGCGCGTGCCGGCGGGCGGGAGCGACCGTCTCAGCAGGCGCTTCCTGGCGCGCCTTCCGGGGAGCTCGGCGCTCGGGGGCACGGGAGGCGTTCCTGAGCTCAGCGGCGAAGTCAGACGCGCTCGGGCGACGAGTCGGATCGATCGAGAGCGCCGTGTCGACGGCGGACACGAGCCGGCGCGGAAGCCCGCGTCGCTCCGTCGCGAGCGGAGGCGCGCCGGCCTGGATGGCCTGCGCGACCTCCTGTATCGGCATGCCCCAGAACGGATGCCGACGGGTGAGCGTCTCCCAGAGCAGCACTCCGACGGACCACACGTCGCTCTGCGGGGTCGCGTCGCCGCCGTTCAGCCGCTCCGGCGCGATGTAGGCGAGGGTTCCGGGCACGTCGCCGACCGCCGTCAGCGTGTCGGCGCCGTCGAACTGGGCGAGACCGAAGTCGAGGAGCCGCACGGCGACCTCGTCGCGGTCCTCGAGCAGGATGTTCGCGGGCTTCACGTCCCGGTGGACGATTCCGGCCCGGTGTGCGTGCGCGAGTGCGTCGAGGACCTGCGCGGCCGCGGTCACGGCGTCGTGATCGCCGAGCGCGCCGGTGCGGATCGCGTCGCGCATCGTGCGGCCGGGCACGTACTCGTAGGCGATGTAGACGTGGTCCGTGTCGTGACCGACGTCGTACGCGCGAACGCATCTGTCGTGACGGAGGCGGCGGGCCGCGAGCGCCTCGCGCTCGGCGCGCGCCGCGGCCTTGCCCTCGCGCGGGATGATCTTCAGCGCGACGTCGAGGCCGTTCTGCTCGTCGAGGGCGAGCCAGACCGAGCCCGAACCTCCGGTTCCGAGCGGTCGCACGGGCCGGTAGCGCCCGAGGACGAGCTCCTGAGTTGAGGGGACGATCGCGACCGAGGACACGGCTCCCCACTCTTTGCCGTGGCCGCGCCGACTCCTTGCGACCGCTGGAAGCTCCGGCCAAGCGTCTAGAGTGGCGACTCGGCGCATGAGTACGCGCGACGAAGACATCCTGGATTTCGACTTCTTCGACGAGGAGGACGCCCCGGCGTGGGAGGAGCCCGAAGGCTTCGAGCCGGCTCCGCCCAGCGATCGCGGCCGTCGTGGCGGCGGCTCGCGGTTCGGCCCGCCGCGCAACCTCGCGCCGTTGCTGCGCCTGATCGGGCTCATCGCGCTCGCGATCCTCGTCGTCGTCCTCCTCGCGGTCTGGGTCGAGGGCTGCACGGCGGACGCGAAGCGGGATCGCAACAGCACGTACCTTGCGGAGATCGGCGCGATCGGGAACGCGTCGGCGCGGCTCGGCCAGCAGGTGAGCACCTTGCTCACGACGCCCGGGCTGAACCAGGAGGACCTCGACGCGAGGCTCGGCGGCTACGCGCAAACGGCCGAGAACCAGGTGCAGCGCGCGGGGGATCTCGACCCGCCCGGACCCATGGTCGGTCCGAACACGGGCGCTGTCGAGTCCCTCCAGTACCGCGCGAACGGACTGCGCGGGCTCCAGAACGCCTTCAGGGAGACGGTCGATGAGACGGATGCGAGCATCGCGGGCGAGCAGCTCCTCGCGCAGACGCAGCGTCTGCTCGCGAGCGACATCATCTGGACGGACTCGTTCCAGGCTCCGGCCGAGGCCGTCCTCACCGACGAGGGCATCGAAGGCCTCGATGTCCCGTCCTCCGAGTTCATTACGTCCGAGGACTTCGTGAGCCAGAGCGATCTGGCCGCGATCTGGCAGCGGATCCAGGGGGCGTCGACAGGCGGCCCGACGACCGGCCTCCACGGCAACCAGATCGAGTTCGTCCGCGCGCTCCCGAGCGAGCAGGACCTGTCGACGACGACCGAGACGACCATCGAGGTCACGGACCAGCTCGCGTTCGAGGTCGGGATCACCGACTCGGGCGAGAGCCAGGAGGTGCGCGTGAAGGTCACGCTCACGATCCCGAAGCAGCCCGAGCCGATCGTCAAGACTGCGACGATCCCCCTGATCGACGCGGGAGAGACGAAGACCGTCAGGTTCCAGGTCGGTGCGCTCGTGCCGTTCGGTGAGCAGACGACCGTGAAAGTCGACGTCGACCCGGTACCGGGCGAGACGAACACGTCCAACAACTCGTATGAGTATCCGGTCATCTTCACGCTGTGACCGCGGAGCTCGTGGTCGCGATAGCAGCCTGTGTGGCGGCCGGGGTCGCGCTCGCGGTCGTGCTCGGCCTCTGGCGGCGCACGTCGCGCCTGGCGGCCGCCCAGTCGGTCGTCCTGGGGCAGGGCTCGGCCGACCTGCTCGAGTTCGCGGTCTCGCTCCAGGGGCGAGTCGACGATCTCTACCGCGCGGTCGACGAAGTCGCCGCGGGACTCTCACGCGTCGATCGCCGCGTGGACGGCGCGGTGAGCAACACGGCAGTCGTTCGCTACGACGCCTACGAGGGCACGGGGGGACAGCAGTCCGCGTCGGTCGCGTTGCTCGACGCGACCCGCACGGGAACGATCGTCACCGCCATCCAAGGCCGTGACTATGCGCGCATCTACGTCAAGGATCTCGATCGCGGACGCTCGTCGGTCGCGTTGTCGCCCGAGGAGCAGGAGGCCGTCGATCGCGCCATGGCGCGCTGATGGCCTCCTCCGGAGCGCTTCCGCAACGCGCTGACAACATCCTCCTGCAGACGTTCCGCACGGGTCATGCCGTGCGGGAGCTGATGGAGCACGCCGTCGCGGGCACCGGAGTGAGCGCGGACGAGTGGGCCGTCCTGAGCGCAGTGGGATTGTTTCGATCCGTCGCGCCCACGCAGCTGGCGACCGTCCTGCGCGTACCGCCGACGAGCATCTCGCGCTACGTCGCACGACTCGCGGGCAACGATCTCGTCGTGCGCCTGCCGAACGAGGCCGACCGGCGTTCGTACCTGCTCGAGCTCACCCACGAGGGGCAACGCACGGTGGATGCCATCGCGCCGCGGTTTCGCGCGCTCGTGACCGGGCTCGAGGAGCGCGCCGACGTGCGGGCGATCGAGTCGGCCCTCCTCGAGCTCGAGCAGGCCGCCAAGGCCCTCGACGTTGACAGACGTACTGCCAGTCGGTAGTACTATGCTTCCAGATGGAAGTATCCGCCCGCCGCGTGCTCATCCCTGCCGCCTGCCTCGGCGCGATAGGAATGACGGTGATGTCCGCGTCGGCGGCCACCGATGCAGGACGGACGTTCGCTCCGGTACGCGTGGTGGCCAAGATCTCGACCGGTGCGGGGCCGTGCGTCGCGACCCCGATCCGTGGGCGTATCTGGGTGTCGAACTTCAACGGCTGGACGCTCGTGCGGGTCGACCCGACGACGAACCGGGTCGTCGGGCGGCCGATCGACGTCGGCAAGCAGCCGTGCGGGCTCGCCTTCGGGGCAGGGAGCGTGTGGGTCGGCCCCTTCGGGACGCGCACGGTCGAGCGAGTTCGCCCCACGTCCGGGAGGCGGAGGCGGATCGTCATCGGAGGGACGCCGTGGGACGTCGCCTTCCACGACGGGAGCCTGTGGGCCACGAGCTCGAGCGCGGGCGCGATCGTCCGGGTCGATCCGCGTACGAACCGCGTCGCCGCCCGCATCGTGACTGGCGGCACGCCGGCGAACCTGACGGTCGCGTTCGGCTCGCTGTGGGCCGGTTCCGCGACGGGCACGGCCGTGTTTCGCATCGACCCCGAGACCAACACCGCCACGCGCGTCGAGACCGGAGGCGAGGGCCCTGGCTCGGTCGAGCCCGTCGACGACGCGCTCTGGGTGTCGCAACAGGGAAGCAACTCCGTCGCCAAGCTCGACCCCGAGACCGGAGAGGTGCTCGCCACCGTCTCCGTCGGGACCGCTCCCGTCTGGCCCGCCGATGCCGGCGACGGGACGCTCCTCGTCCCCAACGCCCGCTCGGACACGGTCTCGCGGATCGACACGACGACGAATCAGGTCGTCCAGACGATCCGCGTCGGTGGCGGCCCGGTGGTGTTCAGGCGCGCGTTCGGAGACCTCTGGCTCACCCACCTCCGCGGCGTGCTCTGGCGCCTGCGTGTCGGCTGACGACGATCAGGCCGCGGCTGCTGCCGCTTCGAGCCCCGGCAGGTAGCGACGCCACACGTCCGGCACGTGCTCGGTCGCAAGGCGGATGAAGAGCACGGGCGTCGGCGGCCGCGGCGGCCGGTGGAGTGTCATCGACGTCTCCTCGAGGAGCCGGTCGCCCTTGCGATGGTTGCACGGCGCGCACGAGGTCACGACGTTCTCCCACACCGACGTCCCTCCGCGGGAGCGGGGGACGACGTGGTCGAGCGTGAGTCGGTTGCCCTCCGTTCCGCAGTAGACGCACTTCCAGCCGTCTCGGGCGAACAGCACACGGCGCGAGATCCGCTTCGTGACGCCGCGCGGCACGCGGACGTACGTCACGAGCCGGATGACGTGCGGCCGCGTGAACGTCGACGACGAGGTGCGCAGCGGCTGGCCGTGGCTCTCGAGCACCTCGGCCTTCCCCTTCCACACGAGAACGTGCGCGCGGCGCACAGAGCACACGTTCAAGGGCTCGTAGCTCGCATTGAGGACGAGGACGCGCTCCACCGCGCGGGCAATGTAGCAGGCACTCTCCCGCTCACCTAGGCGATGCTACTGCATGATACGCAAAACATATGCATAATACGATGCATGGCAACTGTCGCGATCGTGGGTGCTTCGGGATACGCCGGCCAGGAGATCCTCGACCGCGTCCTTGCGCATCCCGCGCTCGAGCTGTACGCGCTCGGATCGGACTCCCTCGCCGGAGAGCCGGCGAGCACGCTCGACCCGCGACTCGGCAGGAACGGTTGGAGCCGGATCCCGCGGTTCATCACGAACGCCGCTGCGCTGGCGTCGGGGGCCGACGTGACTCTTCTGTGCGTGTCGCACGAAGAGGCGGCGGCGCTCGACGTCCCGTCGCGCGGCGTCGTCGTCGACCTCTCGGGCGCGCATCGCTTCCTCGACCCTGTCGTGTACGAGGACTGGTACGGCTTCGAGCATCCACGGCCCGACGCGCTGCCCAGCTGGTCATACGGGCTCCCCGAGCTGGGCCTGACCGCGGGGCGCCTCGTGGCGAATCCCGGCTGCTACGCCACCGCGGCGCTTCTCGCGCTTGCGCCGATCGCAGCGGAGATCGAGCCGGTCGGCGTCGTCATCGACGCGAAGTCGGGGATGACCGGAGCGGGGCGTACGCCGCGTGCGTCGTCGCATGCCGGGGTCGTTCTCGAGAACGTTGCGCCCTACCGCATCGGTACGCATCAGCACGCACCCGAGATCGCGGCTCACCTCGGCTTTGGCGTCACGTTCGTACCCCACCTCCTGCCGGTGCGGCGCGGGTTGCTCGCGACCTGCGTCGTTCGCTCCCGGGGCGCCGACCTGCGTAGGGTGCTCGAGGAGCGCTACGCGAAGAGCCGCGTCGTCGACGTCCTGTCCGAGGGCGTGGTCCCGGAGCTCGCGCGTGTCCAGCAGACCGACGGCGTCGAGATCGGCGTCTTCGACGATCGCTCGACCGGCGCCACGATCGTCGTCTGTGCGCTCGACAACTTGGGGAAGGGTGCAGCGGGCCAGGCGATCCAGAACGTCAACGTCCTCTTCGGGCTCGACGAGACGACGGGGCTGCGGCTCTCGGGAGTCCTCGTCTGATGTCGGTCACGGGCGCCGAGGGATTCGTCGCGAGCGGCGTTCGCGCGGGAATCCGGCGGGCGGGGCCGGATCTCGCAATCGTGCGGTCGACGGCGCCGGCCGTCGGGGCAGCCGTGTGGACGACGAATCGCGTGCTCGCAGCTCCGGTCGTCGTGTCGAAGCGGCACCTCGAACTCGCCGAGCCGCAGGCGGTCGTGATCAACGCCGGCGTCGCCAACGCCGCAACCGGCGACGCGGGGATCGCCGACGCTGAACGCACCGCCGCTGAGGTCGGGAAGGCGCTCGCGCTCGCCCCCGAGCAGATCGTCGTGCTCTCGACGGGGGTCATCGGGGTCCGGCTTCCCATGTGCGCCGTCCTCACGGGCGTGAACGAGGCGGCGGCGGCGCTCGGTCCCGAGGGCGCTGATGCCGCTGCGGCCGCGATTCTCACGACCGACCGGTGGCCGAAACAGGCAGTGGCTGAGGGCGACGGGTTCGTCGTCGGGGGGATGGCCAAAGGCGCGGGCATGATTCATCCGCGGCTGGCGACGATGCTTGCCGTCGTCACGACGGACTACCCGCTCGAGGCGGGCGAGCCGGCCGGGTTCCTCCGAGACGCCGTCGCTGCGAGCTTCAACCGCATCTCGGTCGACGGCGAGTGTTCGACGAACGACGCGGTGGTCCTGCTCGCCAACGGCGCCGGGAGCGTCGAGCGGACGGTCGCGGACGACGAGCGGTTCGCGGCCGCACTCGGCGAGGTCTGCGCGGCTCTCGCGCGGGAGATCGTCTCGGACGGGGAGGGCTCGACGGTTCTCCTCGAGATCGCCGTCTCGGGCGCGGCGTCGAATGCAGAGGCAGAGGCGGTCGCCCGCAGGATCGCGACTTCTCCGCTCGTGAAGACCGCCGCCTTCGGCCGTGACCCCAACTGGGGGCGCGTCCTTGCTGCGGCGGGGTCCGCACCGTGGAACGGTGGGTTTGCGGAGGTCGACGCGGATCGCCTCACCGTCTCGTTCGACGGCACGCCCGTGTTCGTTCGCGGCGAGCCGACGGGAACGACGCCGGCCCTCGGCGGCACCGCGGTCGCGATCGACCTCGACCTCGGCCTCGGCATCGGAAAGGCGTCCTACCTGGCCTCGGACCTGACCTACGACTACGTGAAGCTGAACGCCGAGTACACGACGTGACCAGGGTCGTCCTGAAGCTCGGCGGCGCGGTTGCGAGCGAGTCGATCGGCCTCGCGCTCGCCCACCACGCGGCGGGCGACGAGGTCGTGGTCGTCCACGGCGCAGGCCCGCAGATCACCGCGGAGCTTCGCGCGCGCGGCCTCGGGACGCGATTCGTGCGCGGCCGCAGGTACACGGATCCGGCTGCGCTCGCGGTCGTACGAGAGTCGCTGGTCGCTGTGGGAGCCGGGCTGACCACCGCACTGGGTGCTGTGGCTCTCCACCTCGTGGGCGACGAGATCGGCCTCGCAGCGGCGCCGCTCGTCGAGCTCGGGCTTGTGGGCCAGCCGATTCCCTGTGCACCGGCTGCAGTCGAGCAGGCTCTCGCCGCGGGTCGGATCACCGTGGTGACCCCCGTCGCGGTCGGGCCGCTGAACGTGAACGCCGACGAGGCGGCAGCGGCCCTCGCTGCCGGCCTCGGCGCCGAGCGGCTGATCTTCGTCTCGGACGTGCGGGGTGTATACGTCGACGGCGGCGTGGCACGGGAGCTCCGTGCGGACGCGGCCGACGAGCTACTCGCAGCGGGCGCGTTCGAGGGCGGGATCGTTCCGAAGCTCCTCGCGGCGGCCCGGGCCGCCCGGCTCGGCATCGCCGCCGAGATCGGCGAGACGGCGGTCGTCGCGTGACCGCCACGTCGAGCGAGACGGCGTCGCGAGGGGTCGAGCGGCTGCTGCCGACCTACGCGCGTGCCGACTTGACGATCGTGCGCGGCGACGGCTGCCGCGTCTGGGACGTCGCCGGCCGTGAGTACCTCGACTTCGGCGGCGGCATCGCGGTCGTCTCGCTCGGGCATTGCCATCCCGCGCCGGCTGCCGCGGCACGGGCACAGCTCGACCGGCTCTGGCACGTGTCCAATCTGTATCGCTCCGAGCCGGCGGAGGAGCTTGCGTCGTCGCTGTCCGACCGCTTTGGCGGCGCGCAGGCGTTCTTCTGCAACTCGGGCGCCGAGGCAGCCGAGGCAGCGCTGAAGTACGCCCGCAAGGCGACCGGGAAGGCGGGCGTCGTCGCCCTCGAAGGCGGCTTCCACGGCCGGACGCTGGGTGCGCTCTCCGCCACGGGGCAACCCGCGAAGCGCGCGCCGTTCACACCGTTGGTTCCGGGAGTGCGGTTCGTGGGGCCGAACGACGTCGCAGCGCTGCGCGCGGCCGTCGACGCAGAGGTCGGGCTGATCCTGCTCGAGCCGATCCTGGGTGAGGGTGGCGTGATCCCGCTCGAGCGGGCCTTCGTCGAGGCTGCCGCCGAGCTCGAGCCGCTTCTCTGCTTCGACGAGGTGCAGACGGGCGCCGGCCGAACGGGAACGTTCTTCGCATTCGAGCAGCTCGGCGTGCGACCCGAGCTCGTCACGCTCGCGAAGGGGCTCGCGAACGGGCTCCCGATCGGAGCCCTGCTCGTCGCGGACGGCGCTGTCGGCGCCTTCACGCCAGGCGATCACGGCTCCACGTTCGGCGGGAACCCGGTGTCGTGTGCCGCTGCTCTGGGCGTTCTCGAGACCGTGGACGAGGCGCTGCTCGAGAACGTGCGCAAGCGAGGCTCTCAGCTCACAGCGGGGCTCGAAGGCCTCGCCGGAGTGGTGTCGGTCCGCGGTCGTGGGCTCCTGCTCGGGGCCGTGATCGACGGCAACGCCGCAGAGGCCGTCGATGCCGCGCGCGGGGACGGGCTCCTCGTGCTCACCGCCGGGGATGACGTGGTTCGGCTGGCGCCACCGCTGACCGTCACGGGGGATGAAGTCGACGAGGCACTGTCCGTGCTCGCTCGCATATTCTGCTAATATATCGCATACTATGAATCGCAGGGAGCGACAGAGCGCCATCATCGACCTCGTACGGGAGCGTGCGCTCTCCACGCAGGCCGAGGTCGCGTCCGCTCTCGGTGAGAGCGGCTTCGAGGTCGTACAGACGACTGTGTCGCGCGACATCGCAGAGCTGGGACTCGTCAAGGTGCGTGCGCCGAGTGGCCGCCTGGTCTACGCGCCTCCGGGGACCACGGACGCCGACCGGCTGCGGGCGCTCGGCGCCGCGATGCGGCGCTACGCCATGGCGGTCGAGGCTGCGGGACCCCTCGTCGTGCTGACGACGCCCTCGGGTTACGCGAGCGCGCTCGCCCAGGCGATCGACGAGGCCGCGCATCCTGCGATCGCCGGCACGATTGCCGGCGACAACACGATCTTCGTCGCCGCCCGCGACGGCGGCTCCGCGCAGTCGCTCCGAGACGAGCTCTCGGGGTACCTCCTGCAGGGAGCCGCATGAGAGCAGCGGTCGTCGCGTACTCGGGCGGGCTCGACACGAGTTGCATCCTGGCGTGGCTCAAGGAGGACTGGTACGGGTTCGACGAGGTCGTCGCGGTGCTCGTCGACGTCGGGCAGGAATTCGACCTCGAGGAATCGATCACGCGGGCGAAGGCCGCCCTCGCGGACGACGTCCTCCTCGTCGATCGCAAGGACGCGTTCGCGGACGAGCAGTGCGCGCGGGCGATCCTGACCAACGCCCTCTACGAAGGGAAGTACCCGCTCGTGTCGGCTCTCTCCCGCCCCGTGATCGCCCAGGCGGTCGCCGAGATCGCGCTCCAGCTCGGTGCCGAGGCGGTCGTCCACGGCTGCACCGGCAAGGGCAACGACCAGCTGCGCTTCGAGCTCGCGTTCAAGGCGCATTCTCCGGGGGTGAAGGTGATCGCCCCGCTCCGCGACCGGATCTGGACGCGTGACGAGGAGATCGAGTACGCGGTCGCCAAGGGCGTCCCGGTCGTCCAGACGGCGGCGTCCCCGTTCTCGATCGACGAGAATCTGTTCGGGCGCGCGATCGAGGCCGGTGTCCTCGAGAACCCGTGGAACGCGCCGCCCGAGGAGCCGTACGCCCTGACGTCGGACCCGACGACCGCGCCGCCGCCGCTCGAGATCGTCGTCGCCTTCGAAAATGGCCTCCCAATCTCGCTGGACGGCGAGGAGCTGCCGCTCGCGGAGTTGATCGCGCATGTCAACCGGCTCGCTGGCGCGTACGGGATCGGGCGGATCGACATGATCGAGAACCGCGCGGTCGGCATCAAGAGCCGCGAGGTGTACGAGGCACCCGGCGCGATGACGCTCATCGCAGCCCACTCCGCGCTCGAGGACGTCGTCCTCACGAAGGACGAGGCGAGGCTCAAGCGACCGCTCGAGCAGCGCTGGACGGAGATCGTCTACGAGGGCCGGTGGTTCAGCCCGGCGCGCGAGGCGATCGACGCATTCGTCGACTCCACGCAAGAGCTCGTCACGGGTGAGGTTCGACTCGAGCTGCGGCCGAACGCCCCGGTCGTCACGGGGCGCCGCTCGCCGCACATGCTGTACGCCACCGAGCTCGCCTCCTACGGCGCCGGCGAGACGTTCCCGCACGACGCTGCGGAGGGCTTTATCCGCATCTCGTCGCTCGAGACCGAATTGCACGCAGCGCGCGAGCGCGCCAAGATCGGCATGTGACGACTTGGCAGGGGCGGGTCGAGGGTTCCCTCGACCCCGACGTGTGGCGCTTTCTCCGCGTCGACGACGCCGAGCTTCTCCCGTACGACTGCGAGGCCACCGCCGAGCACGCGCGCAGGCTCGCAGCCGCAGGGCTGCTCACCGACGACGAGCTCGACGAGGCCGAGTCCCGGCTCGCGGAGATCGCGCAGGATCCCGACGGCTACCTCGAGTCCGACGAGGACGTCCACTCCGCGATCGAGCGGCTCCTCGGCGAGGTCGGCCGCAAGATCCACGCCGGGCGCTCGCGGAACGACCAGGTCGCGGCTGCGTTCCGAATGTACGTGCTCGACGCCTGCGCGGAGGCGCGCGAGGCGATCGACGCGCTCGCCCTCGTCGTCCTCTCGTTCGCCGAGTCGGAGACCGAGACGGTGATGCCGGGGTACACGCACCTCCAGCGCGCCCAGCCGGTGACGCTCGGACACCACTTGCTCGCGTGGGTCGAGATGCTCGACCGCGACCGGACGCGGTTCGCCGCGGCCGCCGAAGTCGCCGCTGAGAGCCCGCTGGGCGCCGGTGCCCTGGCCGGCTCGACGCTCGAGCTTCCGCCGCCTCCCGGGCAGATGCGCAATTCGATCGATGCGGTGGCCGATCGCGACTTCGCGCTCGACTACCTGTACGCCTCGGCCGTGCTGTTCACCCACCTCTCGCGCATCGGCGAGGAGATCGTCCTCTGGGCGACGTCGGAGTTCGGGTTCGTGCGACTGCCGGAGAGCGCGGCGACGGGCTCGTCCATGATGCCGCAGAAGCTCAACCCCGATGTCGCCGAGCTGGTGCGCGGTAAGGCCGGGACGGTCATCGGACGCCTCACCGGGCTGCTCGCCACCGTGAAGGGGCTGCCGCTCGCCTACGACCGCGACCTGCAGGAGGACAAGGCCCCGGTCATCTCGACGCGACACGAGACGCGCCTCGCGCTCCGGGCGCTGACCGTGCTCGTGAGCGGGCTGGGGGTCGACCGCCCGCGCATGGCAAAGGCGGCGTCGGATCCGCTCCTGCTCGCGACGGACGCGGCCGAGGCGCTCGTGCGAGACGGCGTTCCCTTCCGGGACGCGCACGAGCAGGTTGCGGAGAGCGTCCGGAAGGGTTCGTTCAAGAAGCCGCGCAAGCGCGCGAAGCGCGGATCACCCGGCCCGGACGGGATCCGCGATGCGCTCGCTGACGCACGCCGGCGCTTCGTCGACAACCTCTAGGGGTTGTCGCCTCGAAACACGTCAGCCCGAAGTCCGCGAGAGCTGCTCCCTGGTCCCTATCAGACGTCCCTGCGGCGCCAGGCCGGACTCGACGGCGGAGCCCCCCGTCGCCGGGTTGCAAGTTGTCACAAAGCTGCGTGACGTCAGTGCGGCGCGGCGGCGTACTCGCTATGTCACCGACGTGAGCGGAGGTTCCGATGAAGCGCATGCTCCTACTCGTTGCCGCAGGTCTGACCGTCGTCGCGCTCGCGGGCGCCGTCGGGCTCCCCGATCTCGCTGGCGCGCAGGATCCGGCGGACACACAGGACACCGTCACGGTCAGCGGTGTCGGCTCCGTCGACGCCGTTCCGAACGAGGCGAAGATGTCGTTCGGCGCGGAAACGCGAGCCGCGACCGCGAAGGCTGCCGTCTCGGCGAACGCCGACACGATGCGGAAGATCCTGAACGCACTGCGCCAGGCCGGCGGACGCGAGCTCGCGACCGAGTGGGTGAGCGTCTACCCCTACACGGACGAGGCCGGGACGGTGAACGGCTACACGGCGTCGAACAGCGTGTCCGCCGTGAGCGACGTGGGAGACGCGCCTGCGCTCATCGACGCGGCCTCCGAGGCCGGCGCGAACCAGATCTCCGGACCCGGCCTCAGCTCCTCGAACGCCGAGGCGCTCTACCGGCAGGCGCTCGGGAACGCGATCGACGATGCTCGGCTCGATGCCCAGGCGCTCGCCAGGGCCGCCGGCCGGTCGCTCGGTCCGATCACCACGATCGTCGAGGGCGGCGTCTCCGGCGGGCCTGAGCCGCTCTACCGCGCCGAGGCGCAGGCTGCGGATTCGGCCACCCCGATCGTCCCCGGCGAGCAGGAAACCTCGGCAACGGTCAGCGTCACCTTCTCGCTGGGCTGATCCGCGAGAACCCCTGGGGGCCGCTTCGCGGCCGCCTCTGCGCGACAGGACGGGCGCCGCCTTGGCGCGCACACACCGACTGGCCGGTTCGTGAAGATGGGCGGCATGTCGGAGACCATCGACCGCAGCGCTCGCGTCTCGACACTCGAGCTCTTCTTCGACCTCGTCTTCGTCTTCACGATCACGCAGCTGACGGGCGTCCTGGTCGCGGGTGGGGACGCGGCGAGCGCGCTCCAGGTGGTCGTGATGCTGGCCGTGATCTGGTGGATGTACGACGGCTACGCGTGGCTGACGAACGCGATCGCAACCGACCTGCTGCGCTTCCGGCTCCTGCTCCTCGGCGGGATGGGCGCGTTCCTCGTCATCGCGCTCGCCATCCCGAGCGCGTACGACTCGACCGGCCTCGCGTTCGGGCTCGCGTATGCGGTTGTCGTCCTCCTTCACGCAGGCATGTACGCCAAGGGCACCTCCGTCTCCGAGGTGGCGGCGATCCTTCGAATCGTCCCCTTCAATCTCACGGCTGCGGGGATGGTGCTTCTCGGGGGCGCCCTCGGGGGCCGACCGCAGGATCTCCTGTGGGGCGGGGCCGCGCTCCTTCTCTGGCTCACGCCCTGGCTCACGAGCACCGAGGGCTTCGTCATCGCGGCCGAGCACTTCTGCGAGCGGCACGGCCTGGTGATCATCGTCGCCCTCGGGGAGTCGATCGTCGTGATCGGCGCAGGCGCGGTCGGCGTCCCGCTCGATCCTCGGCTCGCGGTCGTGGCCCTGCTCTCGCTCGCGTTGAGTGCCGCGCTGTGGTGGCTGTACTTCCGCGACGAGCAGGCTGTCGAGCACGCGATGAAAGCGGCGTCGGACGATCGGCGCGCGCGCCTCGCGCTCGTCGGGTTCGGCTACTGGCACTACGGTTTGCTCCTGGGGGTCGTCGCGCTCGCTGCAGGGCTCAAGAAGGCGATCGGAGACCCGTACGAACCGCTCGCCGGCTGGATCGGGACCGAGCTCGGCGTCGGCGTCGCGCTCTTCACGGTTTGCACCGTCGGCTTCCGCACGACGCTTGGCATCGGTGTCAGCCGCTCACGGCTCGTCGCGGCGGCCGCTGCGCTCGCGACGATCCCGATCGGAACCGAGTGGTCGGCCGTGGGCGAGCTCGCCGTGCTCACGGCGATCGTCGTCGCCGCCCTCGTGATCGAGGCCAGACACGCGGTCGAGCTTCCCGGCGCCTGACGGCGCTGTTTGACCTCGTCCAGCCCGGGCGCTAAGGTGGCGGGCTGTGAAGCTCCTCGCGCGTATCTGAGACACCGGTTGCCGGGGCCCACCGGTGGCTCTTTTGAGATCTCTCAAAGGAGCCGGGGCCGGGCACTGGCTTACACGTTTCTCGCTACGCAGTTTCACGAAGGAGCCACAGATGATCGACACGCAAGAAGCAGTCATGGAGGCCGTACCCGTTCGAAAGGACGTGGCCGTCGAGGTGCGCGAGCTCCGCAAGGAGTTCGTGCTGCGCGACCGCAAGAAGGGCCGGTTCGGCAAGCGGACCCGGGTCGCCCTCGACGGCGTGACGTTCTCGATGGAGCGGGGTGAGACCGTCGCGATCCTCGGCCAGAACGGCTCGGGGAAGTCGACGCTCGTTCGCCTGCTCTCCACCCTCCTGCTGCCGGACGGGGGGTCGGCCCGGATCCTCGGCCACGACGTGGTCGCGGAGCACCGGGCCGTGCGCCGGGTCGTGAACCGCGTCTCGGTCGAGGCCTCGTTCTTCAAGAAGATGTCCGCTTCCGAGAACTTGAGCTACGCGGCGCGCTATTACGGCATGACCTCGAAGCAAACGCGCGAGAAGATCCCGGCGATCCTCGGGCGCGTCGGATTCCCGCACGACCGTCGGGACGAGCCGATGGAGAACCTCTCGCGCGGAATGCAGCAGAAGGTCGCACTCGCGCGGGCTCTGCTCACCTCGCCGGTGGTGCTCCTGCTGGACGAGCCGACGACGGGGCTCGATCCCCGCTCGAAACTCGAGGTGCAGGACTTCATCCGTGAGATCCGCACATCGCACGACTCGACGATCCTGCTCTGTACGCACGACCTCGGAGAGGCCGAGATCCTCGCCGAGCGCGTCGGCATCCTCGACCGGGGTCGGTTGCTCCTGCTCGAGCCGGCCGACGAGATCAAGCAGCGCTACGGCGCGTCGACCCTCGAGGAAGCGTTCTTCGCCGCCACGGGACGCGAGTTCGAGGCCGAGCTGGACGAGGACGACGACCGGGAGGTGATGGCATGAAGGCTCTCATGGGAACGATGCGCGCCGAGCTCGTGGGCGCCGGCGGCGTCGTCGAGCGGAACGCCTATCTCACCAAGCGCTACATCTGGTGGGACGTCGCCTGGTTCGTCTGGACCGTCGCCAACACGCTGACGATCGTCTTCATCGCGAAAGGGATCGAGGCGACGGGCGGCTCGCTCGACGTCAACGCGACGATGACGACGCTGCTCATCGGCGCCGTCGTCTGGGCCTACCTCGGGATCCTCTTCGAGTTCCTCATGGAGACCGTCGCGTGGGAGCGCTGGGAGGGGACGATCGAGTACACATTCATGGCCCCGCTCTCGCGTGCGATGCACCTGGCGGGCCAGGGCATCTTCGCGATCCTCTACGGGCTCCTGCGGGCGACGTTCCTGTTCATCATCTGCGCGTTCGTCTTCTTCGACCTCGTGATCCCCGACGCCAACTACGTCGCGGCGCTCGTCGTGCTCATGGTCGCGTCGGTCTCGTTCATCGGGATCGGGATGATGATGTCGGTGCTGCCGCTCATCTCCCCCGAGAAGGGCACGCAGCTGGGGTTTGTCGCCCAGGGGACCCTGCTCGTGGTGTCCGGTGTCTACTACCCGGTCGAGGTGCTTCCGGGCTGGATGCAGGCGATCGCGACGATCTCGCCCGCGACGTACGCGCTCGACGGCATCCGCGAGGCGATCCTCGAGGGTCAGGGGCTCACTGCGATGTGGGACGAGCTGTGGCCGCTGATCATCATCGGCGTCGTCTCGATCCCGCTCGGCCTCTGGGTCTTCTCGCGCGGGGAGCAGTACGCGAAGAAGCACGGGAAGCTCAAGCGGAGCGGGTGATGGACGCAGCGGTGCACGTCCAGGGCTTGCTGAAGGTCTTCGACGTCCCCGAGCGGGAACCCGGCCTGGTCGCCGCGGCGAAGAGCCTCGTCCGTCGCAAGACGCGCGAGGTGCGCGCCGTTGACGCGATCTCGTTCGAGGTCGCGCCCGGCGAGGTCGTCGGCTTCCTCGGCCCGAACGGCGCCGGCAAGACGACCACGCTGAAGATGCTCTCCGGTCTCCTCTATCCGACCGGCGGCACGGGGCTCGTCCTCGGCTATGTGCCCTCGAAACGACAGCGCGAGTTCCTGAGCCGGATCACCCTCGTCATGGGGAACCGCAATCAGCTGCAGTGGGACCTCCCCGCCCTCGACTCGTTCGAGCTCAACCGCGCGATCTACCGGATTCCGCGCGAGGACTTCGTGCCGATGCGCGACGAGCTCATCGAGTTGCTCGAAATCGGCGACCTCGTCCGCAAGCCGATCCGGCAGCTCTCCCTCGGTGAGCGCATGAAGGCGGAGATCGTCGGTGCGCTGCTCCACCGGCCGCAGGTCCTCTTCCTGGACGAGCCGACGATCGGCCTCGACGTGACGATGCAGAAGCGCATCCGGTCGTTCGTGGCCGACTACAACGCACGCTTCGGTGCGACCGTGCTGCTCACGAGCCACTACATGGCGGATGTCGAGGCGCTGTGCAAGCGCGTCGTCGTCATCCACCATGGGCGGATCCTCTACGACGGCGCGTTGACGGGGCTCGCCGACACGTTCGCTGCGTACAAGACGATCGGGGTCGCGCTCGAGAACGGGCAGGCTGACCTGTCGCGCTACGGCGACGTCATCCACCGTGACGGCGACTGGATCACACTCCGCGTGCCGAAGGCCGAGACCTCGAGCATCACAGCCCAGCTCCTCGCCGACGAGGACGTGCTCGATCTGAACGTCGAGGACCCGCCGATCGAGGACGTCATCGAGCTCGTGTTCGCGCAGGAGAAGCCGGAGTGACAGTCGTCCCGGAGGCCGCGCCGCGCCGCGAGGCCGGCCGCTTCCGGTCGATGGTCGACCTCTATCTGACGACTGCCCGCACCGCGGTTCAGGCCGAGTTCCAGTACCGCACCGGCCACTACTTCTTCATGCTCGGCATGGTCGCCGAGCCGGTGATCTATCTCGTCGTCTGGACGACGATCGCGGAGCAGCAGGGCGGCTCGGTCAACGGGCTCACCGCCGGGTACTTCGCGGCGTACTACATCGTCTGGACGCTCGTCCGGAACATGAACATCGTCTTCGGCGCCCCGTACTGGGAGTACCGGATACGCGAGGGGGACCTGAACCGCGACCTCCTGCGGCCGGTGCTACCGCTCCACTACGACATCGCGTGGTTCGCCGGCTGGAAGGTCGTGATGATCGTGCTCTGGATCCCGATCGCGATCGGGCTCTCGATCGCGTTCGACCCGACCCTCGACCCACGGCCCGCAGAAATAGCCACGTTCGCGGTTGCGATCTGGGGCGCCTACCTCATCCGCACGATGCTGCAGGAGAGTCTCGGGATGCTCTGCTTCTGGACGACGCGCGGGGCCGCGATATTCGACCTGTACATGATGACGGAGCTCCTCCTGTCCGGACGCCTCGTCCCGTTGCCGCTCATGCCGGACTGGGTGCAGGACGTCGCGCGGTTCCTCCCCTTCCAGTGGGCGTTCTACTTCCCGATCGAGAGCCTCGTCGGCGACCTGTCGAATGCCGAGCTCGTACGCGGCCTCTTCGTGCAGCTGCTCTGGATCCTCATCGGCCTCGCGATCTTCCGTGTCGCCTGGCGGTTCGCGATCCGGCGCTACTCCGCGGTGGGAGGTTGACCTGAACGCCTTCCGCGTCAGCTGGCTCTTCTTCAAGCTCGGCGTGCTGAACGAGCTGCAGTACCGCGTGAACTTCTTCGTTGCGCTCTTGCAGTCCGCTCTCGCGCTCGCCGTCGGCCTCGCCGTGCTCGCCCTCGTCTACTCCCAGACGGACGAGCTGAACGGGTGGACGCAGTCAGAGCTTCTCTGCCTGCTCGGCGTGCAGATCCTCATGGGCGGGTTGATCAAGACCTCGATCCAGCCGAACATGACGCGGCTGATCGAGGACGTGCGTGAGGGGAAGCTCGACTTCGCGCTCACGAAGCCGGAGGACGCGCAGGTCCTCGTCAGCGTGCGCGAGGTGCGGATCTGGCAGGTCATCGACGTTGCCTCCGGGCTGATCGTCCTGGGTGTCGGCCTATCGCGGATCACGACGGAGGTCGGGCTCGCCGACACAGCCGCCTTCGGCGTGGCGCTTCTCCTGGGCGTCGTGCTCATCTACTGCTTCTGGCTCGTCATCGCGACCGTCGCTTTCTGGGTCGTGAACATGTGGCACGCGGTCGAGCTCTTCGACGGCGTGTTCCAGACCGGACGCTGGCCGATCGGCATCTACCCGGGATGGCTGCGCTACAGCGTGACGTTCCTCGTGCCGATCGCGTTCGCCGTCACCGTGCCGGCGGAAGCGCTCACGTCCAGGCTCGACTGGGAGACGCTCGCCCTCGCCATCGGGTTCGCGGTCGTCTTCTTCACGTTCACGCGCTGGTTCTGGCGCTTCGGCCTCTCGCGCTACTCGGGCGCCTCGGCGTGACGGATTCCGCGCCCTTTCGCGCAGGCCTCGATGTACTTCACGCACGAGCTCGTGCTCATGCTCGAGGCGGCACGGTTCGTCGGCGTTTCCTTGCTGGTTACGAGAACCGGCCGGGAACGGGTGACGACACAGTCACCGTTTTCGTGGCCACGAAACCGGCATCGTGATCCGCGAGGCCTGCTAGAGTCGCGCCGTCTTCGTTGAGGCGACGTGGCCTCGGACGGGAGCCCCGTCCGGGGCTTTTTCCATTTCGAGGGAGGTTTCATGGCACGACCGAGGACGCAGGGGAAGAGCACGATGGTGAGGAGCAAGGATCGTGCGACGTCGAGCCTGACGGCGCGGCGTGCGGTGCTCAAGCGCATCAGGGACGAGGGCGTCGAGCACGTCCTCTTCTGGTTCACGGATCTGGAGGGCCATCTCAAGTCGTTCGCGATCACACCCGCCGAGATGGAGGAGGCGCTGAACGACGGGATGGGCTTCGACGGGTCGTCGATCACGGGCTTCAACGCGATCGAGGAGTCGGACATGGTGGCGATCCCTGACCCGGCGAGCTTCCAGCTCATGCCCCGTCCGCTCGACGAGCACGGGCACGCGCTCGGCGCGAACGTCGCGCGAATGATCTGCGACGTCGTCACGCCCGACGGCTCGCCGTACGAGGGCGATCCCCGCTACGTGCTTCGCAAGGCGCTCGACCGCATGAAGTCGATGGGCTTCGACGCGTTCAACGTCGGCCCCGAGCTCGAGTACTTCCTCTTCGAGGACGATCAGGGCACCGAGACGCTCGACGAGGGCGGCTACTTCGCGATGACTGCGCAGGATGCGGCGACCGAGGTCCGCAACGACACGATCCACGCGCTCGAAGCGGTCGGCATCCCCATCGAGTACCACCACCACGAGGTCGGCCCCTCGCAGCACGAGATCGATATGCGCTACGCCGACGCGCTCGCCATGGCCGACTACACGATCACGTACCGGCTGATCGTGAAGGAGGTCGCCGCCTGGCACGGTTACTACGCCACCTTCATGCCGAAGCCGCTCTTCGGCGAGAACGGGTCGGGCATGCACACGCACATGTCGCTGTTCAAGGGCAACCGCAACCAGTTCTTCGACCGGCGCGACGAGCACCACCTGTCCCCGGCGGCGAAGAGCTTCATCGCCGGGCTACTCGTGCACGCGCGCGAGATCTCGGCGGTCCTCGCGCAGTGGGTCAACTCCTACAAGCGGCTCGTGCCCGGCTACGAGGCCCCGGTGTACGTCGCCTGGTCGCAGCGCAACCGGTCGGCGCTGATCCGAATCCCGCTGTACAAGCCGGGCTCGGAGCAGGCAACGCGCGCGGAGATCCGCTGCCCCGACCCGGCCTGCAACCCGTATCTCGCCTTCGCCGCGCTGCTGCATGCGGGGCTCGAGGGCATCGAGGCAGGCTACGAACTCCCGGACCCGATGGAGCGGAACCTCTATCGGCTCACCGCCACCGAGCGGCGCGAGCAGGGGATTGTCTCGCTCCCCGAGTCGCTCGGAGAGGCGATCGACGAGCTCGCCGGCTCGGAGCTGATGAAGAAGACGCTCGGGGAGCACATCTTCCCGCGCTACGTCGAGCTGAAGCGGCGCGAGTGGGACGAATACCGCGTCCAGGTCACGGAATGGGAGAAGGAGAAGTATCTGGCTGCGCTGTGATGGTTCGGGCTTGAACTCAGCCGGCGAAAGTCGGATGATGCGCGGTGCAGGGTCAGCCGCAAGGCGAGCGGTGAGCCCTGTATCTGACGGCCGATCGCGGGCTCCCTGGTGTGGAGCCCGTGGTCGTTGTGGGCGGGTGGAAACCTGCGGTTCCCCCCGCCGGCCCCCCTTCCCTTTCCGTCGAGCCACCTCCGGCCGCGCTTGGCCTCCCGGCCGGCGGAGCCGGGCTCCGGCGATCGACGCCCTGCATCCTTGGTCCTTCCGGACGGCGACCGCTAACAGCGCTACCCGGGTCTGCGAATGCCCCACACGTCTCGTGCGAACACGCGCAGGGCATGGTGGGTCGTTTCCGCCGAGCGCGTCAGCGCCCTGTCGTTCACGTTCGCGAGCGTGTCGCAGGCGCGGTGGTAGCACGGGTCGTACAGGTCTCCCGCGCGACCGCCGAACTTCGCGGCCTCCGCCTGGGACTTCTTCCCGTCGGCTCCAGTGAAGATCCCGCCGACGGGGATGCCGGCCGTCACGAATGGCGCATGATCGGACCTGGCGCCGATCGCGGTCTCTCCGAACGGGATGCGGCGCGAGCGCAGGTAGCGTGCGAGCACGCGCTCGATCGCTGCCGAGCCGGCGGCACGCGACGAGCTGTCGCCGTCGTACACGAGGAGCACGTAGTTCGGGGAGCCGACCATGTCGAGGTTGAGGTAGAGCGCGTGGTCACGCCGTTCGTTCCGCGAGAGACGCCGCGTGTAGTGACGCGAGCCGAGGAGGCCGAGCTCTTCACCGGCCCACCAGACGAAGCGAAGGCGGTTGCTCGGCCGGGTCGTCGCGAGCCGCTCGGCCACCTCGAGGAGCACCGCCGACCCGCTCGCGTTGTCGTTGATTCCAGGCCCGTCGCGCACGCTGTCGAGGTGTGCGCCTGCGACCACGAGGTTGCGAGCGTCCCCTGTCCGGGTCTCGGCGATGACGTTGCGCGTCCGTCTCGTCTCCGCGACGACGTCGGCTCTCAGCTCGGCCGCGACGCCTGTAGCTCCGCTCCGCGTTCCGCGTCTGAGCGACTCTCCGACTGCGAAGCTCGCCGCCATGGCGGGGATGCTCACCTGAGGAGTGCCGAGAGTGGCAGCGAAGAGCTCGCGCCGGCCGGGGTTCCCTTCGTTGAAGACGACGACGGAGCTCGCGCCTCCCGCTACGGCGTTCGCGACCTTCGTGCGGAAGAAGCAGGTTCCTCGCTGGAGGAGGGCGATCGCGCCTCGAGGGAAGCCGGCGAAATCGGCCGGTTCGCAGCCGCTCGTGGATGCGTTGGGCCGCGGGCTCGGGACGAGCAGGTCCACCGCGACCACCTCGGCCTCGACCCTGCCGGCGCCCGAGTAGGCGAGCGTCGCGTAGTCGCGGTTCGCCCGAAAGCGCCAGTTGGCGGGTCCGGTCGTCCGCAGGAGCGGGGGAGACCTGTCGACGACGTACGGGAACGCGAACTCCTGCAGGCGGACCGCGTATCCGGCGCGGCGCATGCGGGTCGCGACGTAGCGCGCGGATGCGTCGTAGCCGGCGTTCCCGGTCGCACGGTTTCCTCCGTTGCGATCGGCGATTCGTTGCAGTGCGGCCAGGTGCTCGCGGACAGCCGAGGCGGGAATGCGTGGCCCGGCCTGCACCGCCTCGAGCGGCGACCGGGCGGCCGACCGCGCTGCTCCTCCGAGTGCGAGGGCGGCGACGGCGCTCACGAGGGCGATCCCGAGAGCCGTGTTGCGCACGCGCTCAGAGTACGTGGCGAACGCGCGTCAGCTCGGCTTGCCGGACATTGCCCACACGGCGACCAGCGCGGCGGCGAGGACGATCAGCGCGATGACCATCGCGGCTTTCAGCAGTCCCTCTCCGCGGCCGTCTCGCAGGCGGCGCACCCCGATCCCGCCCAGGATCAGCGCAAGCAGCGTGAGGACCGCTCCGACGTCCGCGACGATGTAGCCGATCCCGATCCACGTGGGATCGTCGACTCCCTCCGGCAGCACGTCGTCGTATTTCGTGTACAGCCACTCAGCGCCGATTCGCATGACGATGTAGCCGGGCAGCGCGACCGCCAGGAGCGTCCAGTAGCCGAGGCGCAGGAAGCGCCCGTCTCCGCGGGCGAACGCGATCGAACTCGCACCGGTGAGAAGGCCGCCGACGAGGATCATCGCCCCGAGGACGTGCACGAGCAGCGGGAAGTCCCAGCTGTCGGGCCTGGCCGCTGCGAGCACGCTGGTCATGCGCCGGGCTTCCAGATCATGTCGATGAGGATGAGCAGCAACACGACGCTCGCTGCTGTGTGCAGCCAGAGCCCGCGCTGTGTGCGGTTGACAGCGAGGAGCTCGGCGCTGGGGCCGTTCTGGCCCGCTGCCTCGAGCTCCTTGGCCCTGGTCATGCCCGCGGTGAACTCGACTCCGGTGCGCTGGCCGATTCCCCCGGCGACGGCCCACAGCACGAGCGCGATGATGATCCACGGATCCCAGATGTCATATCCGCCGACCGAGAACGCGAGCCAGAGGCCGAAGATCAGCGTCCCGCCGACCCCGACCGCGACGGCGCCGTTGCCGACCTTCACGATCGGCTCCATGCGGATCGTCTCGTCCGGAGTGTCCGCGCGCCTCACGGCAGCGATGAGCACCCAGAACAGAACGATCGCGGCGACGTACGCGAACGCGCTCAGAACGTGGAGGGCGAGGATCCAATCGTCGAAGCTCACGCATCCGATCCTAGGACAATGAGCCTCGTGGATGCGACCGCGAGGCACCTTCGCCTCCTCACCGAGACGATCGAGGCGGTCAACTCGTCGCTCGACCTGCAGGAGGTGCTCGAGCTCGTCGCGAGCAAGGTGGCCGACGCGCTCGGCACCGATGCCTGCTTCGTCTACCTCTACGACGAGCAGGCGGACGAGCTCGTCCTGCGCGCGACGCATGGCACGCGGGTCGAGGAGCTCACGCGCACGCCGCGCATGCGTCCGGGCGAGGGGATCACGGGGGTCGCGGCCGCCGAGCGCGCGCCCGTCATGATCGCCGCGCAGGCGCACCTGGACCCGCGCTTCAAGCAGTTCCCGAACCTGCCCGAGGACGAGTACGAGTCGATCCTGGCGGTCCCCATCGTGACGCGTGCCGACGAGCTCGAGGGCGCGTTGAACGTCCGGACGCGCGAGGCGCGGGCTTTCACCGGCGCCGAGATCGAGCTCCTCGTCGCCATCGCCTTGCAGGTTGCGCAGACGATCGAGCATGCGAAGCTCTACGAACGCGCCCAGCGCCGAGTGGCCGAGCTCGAGGCGCTCGCGCGCATCTCGGAAGCCGTCTCGGAGTCGCTCTACCTCGAGGAGTCACTCGAGGCGATCGTGAAGACGACCATGGAGTCGCTGAACGCGACCGGGGCGGCGCTCGTGCTCGAGGACGGAAACATCGCGTGGCCGGAGGGCCGCGCCGGCGCGTACAACGTTCGGCTTCCGCTTCGGTGGAAGCGCCGGCAGATCGGCGAGCTCGTCTGCGACCGCGACACGCCGTTCACGGCCGATGACGAGGCCCTGCTCGAGGCGATCGCGCATCATGCTGCGGTCGCGCTCGAACACGGTCGAGCCGTGATGCGGGGTGTGCTCGCCCAAGAGATCCACCACCGCGTGAAGAACAACCTGCAGTCGGTGGCCTCGCTCCTGCGCGTTCAGGCGCGCGCCGACCACGTCGACGCGCGGAAGTCGCTGAGCGACTCCGTGAACCGGATCCTCGCAATCGCTGCCGTCCACGAGGTGCTGACCGAGCATCGCGAGGACGACGTCGATCTCGGCGAGCTCGTCGACCGGCTCCGCGCGATGCTCGTGCAGGGGCTGGCGGCGGGCAAGGACGTGACGGCGGAGCTCGAGCCCATCTCCCTCGCCGGCCAGCGCGCCACGGCGCTCGCCCTCGTGTTCACGGAGCTCTTCCAGAACGCGCTCGAGCACGGCGGCGACAACGTGTCGATCGCCCTGGCGCAGCGGAACGGCAACGTCGTGCTCACGATCGCCGACGACGGCGCCGGGTTCGACGGCGCCGCGGCCGGAACAGGGCTGTCGATCGTGCGAGCGCTCGTGCGCGACGAGCTGCGCGGAGAGCTCGCGCTCGAGAACGCGGGCGGTCTCCGCGTCGAGGTGGTGTTTCCCGCGTGATGCGGGTACTCATCGCCGAGGACGAGACGCTCATCCGGCTCGATCTCAGGGGCCTGCTCGAGGCAGCCGGCCTCGAGGTTTGCGCGGAGGCGCGGGACGGCGAGGAGGCCGTCTGGCTCGCCCGCGAGACCGAGCCCGACGTCGCACTCCTCGACGTGAAGATGCCACGGCTCGACGGGATCGAGGCGGCCCGGCGCATCCTCGACGAGCGGCCGATCCCGATCGTGATGGTGACGGCCTACGGTGAGCGTGAGCTCGTATCGCGAGCGGTCGAGGCAGGCGTCTTCGGCTATCTCGTGAAGCCCTTCCGCGAGACCGATCTCCTGCCGGCGATCGCCACTGCGACCGCGCGCCACGAGGAACTGCGCGTGCTGCGCGAGGAGGCCGACTCGCTCGCGGAGGCGCTCGCGGCGCGGAAAGCGATCGAGCGGGCGAAGGGGATCCTCATGACGCGCGAGGGGCTCTCCGAGGACGAGGCGTTCGCACGGCTTCGCAAGGCGAGCCAGATCTCGGGACGGCCGCTGAAGATCGTCGCGGAGGCGCTGATCGCAGCCCTCGGCGGCGATGGCGGAGCTTCTCCACCCCGACACTGATTCGACGCGTGTCCAAAACGGACACCCCACCTGGGTACGGCCGCCGAGCCGCCTACGCCGCGAGGAGGCGCTCCTCCTCGTGCCGGCGGTAGAGCCTGCGGCTGAGCCAGGCTGCGAACGCGACGAGCGCGAACGGCGCGAGGACGATCAGTGCCCCGAGCGCGAGTACGCCCTCCCAGGCCAGGACGTTCAGCGCCTCCTCGACCGCGCGGTCGATGCGCGAGGGCGGTGCGACGGCGCCAAAGGTGCCGGGCGTCACGACCGTCATCTGGATCGTCGACATCCGCGCCTCGGCGCGGAGGACGCCGAGCCTCGCGCGCATGCCACGCAGGTCGGCCTTGAGATTCCTCAGCCGAGCTTCGAGGCTCGCGCGGGTCTCGGCGTCGAGCGACGCGGACTCGAGCCGGGCGTTCACGAGCGCGATCTGCGACAGCAGTGATCGGCTCCGGCGCTGGAAGGCGTCGATGCTCTCCTGGCGGTCCTCGACGGTCACCTGCTGCGAGACGATGCGGCCGAGCCCGGAGAGGCCCGCGATGGCGTCCTGAACCTTGTCCACCGGCACGCGAACGGTGAGCGCGGCGCTCCCCTGCTCACCGGTCGCGACCGACGACGTGACGACGAAGCCGCCGAGCGAGCGCGTGAGGTCGAGGGCGTCCTGAGCGGCACGAGAGACGGCTTCCGAGTCGCTCACCTCGACGGTGAGCGTGGCGCTGACCTTCCGCGCTCGGTCGGCACCGGCCGCCGCACCCAAAGCTTGAGCCTGGTCGAGAAGCTTGCCGGCCTCCGCGGACGGTGCCGAGGGAGCGGTCTGAGTTTCGAGGGACTCAGCCGTGTCGCGCTGCGCGAGCGACCCGGTGCCCGGCGCATCCGAGTTCGCGAGACCGATCACGCCTGCGGTCGCGAATGCGAGAGCAGCTGCGGCCGGCACGGCCACCAGCACGCCGCGTCTGAGGGGAATCCGCCAGGTCGCCCAAGGAGCGGGTTTCGGTTGAGCGGTCGCGATCTCTCGCACCCGGGCGCGGAGGTCGAGTGGAGCCGACGGGCGCGAGGCTCGTAGCTCGTGGATCAGGTCAGGCGACGACGTCATGGTCTCTCATCCTCTCTTCGAGCTTCGAAAGCGCGCGACTCAGACGTGTGGAGACGGCGGTCACCGAAATCCCCAGCAGGCGCGCGGTCTCCTCGCCGTCGAGATCGAGGACGATCCGCAGCGCGACGACCTCGCGCTCGCCGGCGCTGAGCGCGCGGAGGGCGTCATCGAGCTCGGTGGAGAAGCCCTCGCCGAACGAGCCGGTGTCGTCGCGGCGTTCGGCGGCCTCGGCACGCTCCTCGCGCTTGCGGCGGCGGGCGTCGGAGCGGAACCAGTCGAGCGCGGTCGTTCGGGCGATCGCGAGCAGCCATGCGCGTGCGGTGCCCCGACCGGGGTCGAAGCGGCGCCACTTCGCGAGCGCGGCCTCGAACGTCTCGCTCGTGAGGTCTTCCGCGACCGCCCAGTTCTTCGTGAGGTAGAGCAAGTAGCCGTACACGTCGTCGAGCAGCTCCTCGGCGACGGCGGCGAAACCCGGCGCGGCTGTGGTACCGACCGGGCGAGGTCTGTCGAAGGTCACCGCATGCACGACCTCTGTACGCCGCCGGGTGCCACCGGCGTCACGTCGCGTGCGCCTCCTCGAACAGCACCTCCCAGCGCGCGAGGAGCGCGGTGAGCTCGTCGCGGGCTGCCCGGTGCGCGGTCAGGACGTCCATGTTCGTCCAGTCGTCGGAGAGGGTTCGCTCGATCTCGGCCACGCGTGCCTCGGCTGCGGCGATCTGGGCCTCGAGCCCCTCGAGCTCGGAGGGAGCACGCTCGACCGGCCGAGGGCGCGCCGGCTTCGCGGTGTCGACCGCTGGCGACGGCGCGGGCTCGGCTGGCGTCGCTGGTGCGCTTCGCTCGCGCTCCAAGTCGGCCCAGCCGCCGTCGTACGACCGCAAGCGCCCGTCTTCGATGGCGACCATCCGGTCGGGCACGGCGTCGAGGAGCGCCCGGTCGTGTGAGACGAGCAGCACCGTGCCGGGAAACGCCTCGAGCGCGGCCTCGAGCGCCTCGCGAGACTCGACGTCGAGGTGGTTCGTCGGCTCGTCGAGCACGAGGAAGTTCGAGCCGGAGGCGACGAGCAGCGCGAGCGCAAGCCGCCTTCGCTCCCCTCCCGAGAGCGCCGTGACGGGCCGCTCGTGTGTCTCCCAACCGGAGAAGAGGAAGCGGCCGAGCAGGTTCTGCGCCCGCGGGCGCTGCAGGCCGGTAGCGGCAGCCGTGGCATCGAGCACCGATCCGCTCGTGGGTAGCTCGAGCCCGTGCTGGGAGAAGTAGCCGGGGACGACTCCGTGCCCGAGACGGATCGACCCGCTCTCCAGAGGATGGCCGTCGAAAATCGCCGCGAGCAGGGTCGTCTTGCCGGCGCCGTTCGGGCCCACGAGCCCGACCTTCTCCCCGCGCTCGACGACGAGCGTCGCGCCGTCGAGGAGCTGCTTGTCGCCCGCGCGGAGCGTGACGTCCTCCGCCTCGAGGACGATCCGGCCGCTGCGCGGCGGGTCGAGGAAGTCGAAGCCCAGCGTGCGGCGCTTCTTCGTGAGCGACTCGATCTCGTGGCGTGCCTCCGAGCGCTCCTGCTCGAGGCGGGCGATCTGCGTGAGCTTCGCCTGCGCCTGCTTCGCCTTGTCCTTCTTGTAGCGGAACCGCTCGACGAAGCGCTCCAGCCGGGCGATGTCCACCGACACGCGGTCTGCGGCCTTCCCCGCCGCCGTCGCCCGCGCGGCCTTTTCCTGGCGCCACTCGTGCCACGGGCCGGAGAAGTAGTGCGCGCCACCCGGTGCGAGCTCGAGCACCGATGTGGTGACGGCCTCGAGGAACCAGCGGTCGTGTGCGACGAGGATGACGCCGGCATCGATCGTTTCGAGCTCACGCTCGAGCCACTCGAGGTTCTGGACGTCGAGATGGTTCGTCGGCTCGTCGAGGAGGAGCAGGTCGGGGCTGCCCGCGAGCGCGCGCGCGAGCGACGCGCGCGTCAGCTCGCCGCCCGAGAACGTCCCGAGGGGGCGGTCGAGCGCGTGGTCGTTGAACCCGAGCCCGCGCACCGCAGCGGCAGCGCGGTCGCGCCAGCCCCATCCACCCACGTGCTCGAGCCTGGCCTGCGCCTCGGAGTAGCGGCGAAGCGTGGCGTCGTCGTGCGCGCCCTCGGACATCGCGTTCTCCAGGCGTCGGAGCTCGCTCTCGACCTCGAGCAGGTCGCGGGCACCCGAGAGCGCGTACTCGCGGAGCGTGATGTCGAACTCGAGCGGCGGCCGCTGGTCATGGAGGGCGACTCTGGTCCCCTTCGCGAACGCGAGCTTGCCGCCCTGCAGCGACGTCTCGCCGGCGATCGCGCGGAGCAGGGTGGTCTTCCCGGCGCCGTTCGCCCCCGCCAGCGACAGGCGATCCTTGCGGCCGACGGTGAACGAGACGTTCTCGAACAGCGGATCGCCGGCGAACTCCTTGCGCAGCTCGGATGCGATGAGGACGGCCATGACCGCCGAAGGGTAGTGCCGGTGCGGCTAGGTGGCTCGAACGGCGCGGGCGACGAGTTGTCGTGCCGCAGCGGCGATGTGCTCGGAGTCGATGCCGGCGTCGGCCAGGAGCTCCTCCGGCTTGCCAGACCTCGGCATCTCCGTGACGGCGAGCTTCACGATCCGCGGCGGCTCGTCCGAATCCGCGAGCGCCGCGGCGACGGCGTCGCCGAGCCCACCCTCTGCCCAGTGGTCCTCGACGGTGACGAGGCGTCCGCCCGTCGCCTCGGCGGCGGCCCTCAGGGTCTCGACGTCGAGCGGCTTGATCGAGTAGAGGTCGATCACGCGCGCGCCGATGCCCTCCTCCGCGAGCGCCTCGGCCGCTCTCAGCGCCTCGTGCACGGTGATCCCGGCTCCGATCAGCGCGACCTCGTCCTCGTCGCCGCCACACAGGATGCGGCTCCCACCGATCGGGAACTCCTCGTCCGGCGCGTAGAGCACCGGCGTCGCCGGGCGGAGCGTCCGCAGGTACGAGATGCCCTCCGTGTCCGCCATTGCCGCGACGAGCTTCGCCGTCTGGTTCGCATCGCAGGGGTGGAGAACGGTCGATCCGTGGACGGCTCGGAGCTCTGCGATGTCCTCGAGCGCCATCTGCGACGGGCCGTCCTCGCCGATCGAGATGCCCGCATGCGAGCCGCACAGCGCGAACGTCGCGTGGCTGATCGCCGCCATGCGCACGAAGTCGTAGGCGCGCGAGAGGAACGCCGCGAACGTCGACGCGAAGGGCGTCCAGCCGACGGCCTGCAGCCCGACGGCAGCGGCGACCAGCTGCTGCTCGGCGATGAACATCTCGAAGAAGCGGTCGGGATGGGCCTTCTCGAACGTCTCCGCGAACGTCGAGTTCGAGACCTCGCCGTCGAGGGCGACGACGTCGGGGCGCGCCTCGCCGAGCGCCGCGAGCGCGTCGCCGTACGCCGCGCGCGTCGCCACCTTCTCGCCCAGCTCGTACCGCGGGAGCTCGAGTGTGCCGGCAGGCGGTCGCTCCGGAGCGCCGGCGTCCGGCTCGGCCACGTCGACGCGAACGTCGGTCACTCCTCCGAGCTCGGCTATCGCCGCTTCCGGGTGGTCGAGAGGCTTGCCATGCCAGCCGTTCTGGTTCTCGACGGCCGCGACGCCCTTTCCCTTCATCGTCCGGGCGACGACGACCGTGGGCTTGCCGGAGCCGGCGACCGCGGTCGCGAACGCGGTGTCGATCGCCGCCAGGTCGTGCCCGTCGATCGCGATCGCGTTCCAGCCGAACGCCTCAGCGCGCGCGACGTAGGTGTCGAGGTCCCAGCCGACCATCGTCTCGCCGCGCTGCCCGAGCCGGTTGACGTCGATGATCGCCGTCAGGTTGTCGAGCTCGTAGTGCGCGGCGTGCTCGAACGCCTCCCACATCGAGCCCTCGGCCATCTCGCTGTCGCCGCACAGCACCCAGACGCGGTTGGAGACGCGGTCGAGGTGCTTGCCCGCGATGGCCATGCCGACCCCGATGGGCAGGCCCTGGCCCAGCGAGCCCGTCGCGACGTCCACCCACGGGATGCGTGGCGTCGGGTGGCCCTCGAGCATGCTCCTGACCTTGCGGTACTCGAGGATGTCGTCGTCGGAGACGACGCCGGCCGCGCGGTAGAACGCGTACAGCAGCACCGACGCGTGACCCTTCGAGAGCACCAGGCGGTCGTTCGCGGGACTCCTGGGATCGGAGAAGTCGAAGCGCAGGTATCCCTCGACGAGCACGGCGAGGAGATCCGCCGCGGACATCGACGAGGTCGGATGACCGGACTTCGCGGCCGCGCTCATACGCACCGAATCGACGCGGAACTGCTGCGCGAGCTGCCGCCGCTTCTCTTCCGTGGTCACGACCGCCATCTTACGGCGGCTGTTTGTGGAACGGACGGAGAGGTAACGTTGCGAGGGTGAGCAGTCGTCTGCAAGAGCTATCCGAGCGAGGAGTCAGCGTCTGGTTCGACTCGCTCTCCCGGGAGATGCTGGAAACGGGCGAGCTGAAGCGGCTCATAAACGAGGACGCGGTGGTCGGAGTGACCTCGAACCCGACGATCTTCGAAAAGGCGCTGTCGAGCGGCGACTGGTACGACGAGCAGCTGCGGCAGCTGCTCGAGCGCACGGACGATACCCGTGAGGTCTTTTTCTTGCTCGCGATCGAGGACATCAAGCGCGCATGCGACCTTCTGCGGCCGGTATGGGACCGTACGGGCGGCGTCGACGGGTTCGTCTCGCTCGAGGTCGACCCCGACCTCGCGTACGAGCGGGAGGAGACGACCGAGCAGGCCAAGCGGTTCCACGAGCTCGTCGACAGGCGGAACCTGTACGTGAAGATCCCCGCGACGGTGCCCGGCGTCGGAGCGATCGAGGACTCGATCGCGGCCGGGCGCTCCATCAACGTCACGCTCATCTTCTCGCTCGAGCGACATGCCGCCGTCGCCGAAGCGTACGTCCGCGGGCTCGAGCGGCTCGTGGAGGCGGGCGGCGACCCCACGCACGTCGCATCGGTGGCGAGCTTCTTCGTGTCCCGCGTCGACACGGAGGCGGATCGCCGGCTGGCGGAGGTCGGTCGAGAGGACCTTCAGGGCAGGCTCGCCGTCGACAACGCGAAGCTCGCGTATCAGCACTATCTCGAGGCGTTCTCCGGTCCGCGGTGGGAGGCGCTCGTTGCCGCAGGCGCGCGGCCGCAGCGCTGCCTGTGGGCGTCGACGTCGACGAAGAACCCGGCGTACCGCGACGTCCTCTACGTCGAGGAGCTGATCGGGCCGGACACGGTGAACACGATGCCGCTCGAGACGATCGAGGCGTTCCAGGCTCACGGCGAGGTGCGAGGCGACACCCTGCTCGAGGGCGTGGACGCTGCGCGCGCGCTGCTCGACGAGCTCGCTGCGGCCGGCGTCGACTACGACGACGTCACGGAGACGCTCGAGCGTGAGGGCGTCCAGAAGTTCTCGGACTCGTTCGCATCGCTCCTCGAGGGCGTCGACGCGAAGCGCGCCGTTCTCGCCTGAGCTAGCTCTCGTTTCCGAGAGCGGCGAGCAGCTCGTCGTGGATGAGGCCGTTCGACGCGACGGCGCTGCCCCTGTCGATCCGGGCCTCTCCGTGGCGGTCCGAGAAGCGTCCGCCGGCCTCCTCGACGATGACCTGCGTCGCCGCCAGGTCCCACTCGCCCACTCCGGGACCGTCGGCGGCGCCGTCCACGGAACCCTCCGCGATCAGCATGTACGACCAGAAGTCGCCGAAGCCGCGCGCGTGCCACGCGCGCTTGGCGATCGCCGGCACGTTGTCCTCGATCGCGAACGACAGCACCGAGTCCTCGATCTTCGAGACCGCAGAGACGTGGATCGGTTCCCCGTCCGCGAACGCGCCGGCTCCGCGCTCTGCCCACCAGCGATGAGACAGCGCGGGCGCGGAGACCATGCCGAGCTGGACGACCCCGTCCTCCTCGAGCGCGATGAGCGTGCCCCAGACCGGGATGCCGCGCGCGTAGTTCCGCGTGCCGTCGATCGGATCGAGGATCCAGCGGCGTGAGCCGGAGCCCGCTGCGCCCTGCTCTTCTCCGAGGATGGCGTCGCCGGGCCGCTCGTCCGCCAGAATCCGGCGTAGCTCGACCTCCACCGCCCGATCAGCTTCGGTCACGGGCGTGAGGTCCGGCTTCGTCTCGATCGCGAGGCCCGTTCGGAAGCGTGGCAGCGAGATCGCGTCGGCGGCGTCTGCCAGCCGGCGTGCGAGCTCGAGGTCGGTGCTCACGTCAATCCAGTTGCAGGTACAGCACGGCGACGACGAACGTGCCGGCGAAGAGGAGCCAGAACAGGAGGAACAGCGCCCACCCGAAGCGGAGGTTTCGGCGGGAGAGCTCGGGATCCATCAGACGAGCACCGGGTCGAGCGCCGCGGCGGTGAAGAGCAGAGCGAGGTAGAGGAGCGAGTAGTGGAAGAGCACCTTCGCGTGCGCGCGTGAGAGGTCGCGTCGCAGCAGAACCGCCAGCGCGACGAACACGGCGCCGAGCACGACCGCCGCCACCGTGTACAGGGGCCCGAGCCAGATCCCCACGACGACCGTGAACGCGACCATCGCCAGCGAGTAGAGCACGATCTGGCGCGCGGTCTCGCGGTCGCCGCGCACGACAGGCAGCATCGGCACGCCAGCGGCCGCGTACGCGCTCTTGATCATCAGCGCGAGCGCCCAGAAGTGCGGCGGCGTCCACAGGAACACGATGAGGAAGAGCCACAGCGCGGGCAGCGCCAGCGATCCGGTCGCCGCGGCGTAGCCGACGAGCGGCGGCACGGCCCCTGCGGCGCCTCCGATGACGATGTTCTGCGGCGTCGACCGCTTCAGCCAGCGCGTGTAGACGAGGACGTAGAAGAGGTTCCCGACGAGCGCGAGGACCGCGGTGAGCACGTTGACCGCCGAGGCCAGGAGTGCGAACGAGGCGGCGGAGAGGACGACACCGAACTCCAATGCCTGGTCCGGCGTCACGCGCCCGGACGCGACCGGACGTCGCTCGGTTCGCGATCCCATGAGCACGTCGATGTCGCGATCGAGCACGTGGTTGAGCGCCGAGGCTCCCCCGCAGGCGAGCGCGAGCCCGAGCATGGTCACCCCGAACAGCCCGAGGGGCGGCACGCCCTGCGCGCCGACGAACATCCCGGCGGCGCCCGTCAGCAGCAGCAGCGTCATGATCCGCGGCTTCGTCAGCGTGAGGTAGTCGCGCATCGAAGCGAGCGGGACGGCCTCTCCGCGAAACGCACCGGCCACGGCGACGAGCGCGAGCCCGAGCGCGACGGCGGAGGCTCCGACGTGCGCCGCTGCCGCCGACGTTGCGTTCCCGCTCCACGCGACGATGCCTCCGAGCGCGATCGCGACGATGAACCCTGCGAGCGCGACGATCGTCCGCAGAAGGAGTCCGGGATAGGCGAGCCACGCGAGCACGACGTTCGCGACGAGGAGCGGGAGCGCGACCAGCGCGATCCCCCAGTGCGTCGTCCCGAGCTCGAGCACCGCGCTGACGACCACGAGGCCGACCGCAGCGGCTCCGGCGACCGTGCAGGCCCGGAAGACCGCGCCGGGCCCGACCCGCGCTGCGCTAGGCAGGTTCGCGCTCGCCACGTTGCTCACGCAGCCTCCTTCGCAGGTCGTAGAGGGGCCTGGCACTGGTTACGTAGGGCACGTCGTCGAAGTTGTGCGGAGGCGGCGGCGAGGTCGTGTACCACTCGAGGGTGTCCGCCTGCCACGGGTCGTTACCGACTCGCCGGCCGCTCGCGCGCGTCTTCAGTACGTTGATCGCGAAGAGCAGGATCGCGATGGCCATGATCCACGAGCCGATCGTCGAGGCGAGGTTGTAGCCCTCCCACTCCTCGTTCGCGTAGGTGTACACCCGCCGTGGCATGCCCTCGAGCCCCACGAAGTGCTGCGGCATGAACGCGACGTTGAAGCCGACGAAGAGCAGCCAGAACTGCCATTTGCCGAGCTTCTCGTCGAGCATGCGCCCGAACATCTTCGGCCACCAGTAGAAGAGCCCCGCGAAGATCGCGAACACCACGCCGCCGAGCAGCGTGTAGTGGAAGTGCGCGACGACGAAGTAGCTGTCGTGCACCTGCCAGTCGATCGGGAACGCCGCGAGGTAGATCCCCGTGAGCCCGCCGATGACGAAGAGTGAGAGGAAGCCGAGCGCGAACAGCATCGGCGTCTCGAAGCTGAGATTCCCGCGCCAGAGCGTGGCGAGCCAGTTGAAGATCTTAATCCCCGTCGGGACCGCGATCACCATCGACGAGATCATGAAGAAGGCCTGCAACGAGAACGGCAGTCCGATCGTGAACATGTGGTGCGCCCACACGAGCATCGAGAAGAAGCCGATCGCGACGGTCGAGGCGACGATCGCCTTGTAGCCGAAGATCGGCTTGCGGGCGAAGACCGGGAGAACCTCCGAGATCATCCCGAAGGCCGGGAGCACGATGATGTACACCTCGGGGTGGCCGAAGAACCAGAACGCGTGCTGGTAGAGCACGGCCGAGCCGCCGTCCTCCGGGTTGAAGAAGTCCGTCTGCACGTCCACCGGGCCGATCGAGATGCCGCGGTCGAGGAGCAGCATCGTCAGGGCCGCCGAGAGCACGGGCATCACGGCCATGATCAGCCATCCGAAGAGAAGGATCGACCAGACGAAGAGCGGCATGCGCGTCCAGGTCATCCCACGTGTGCGCATGTTGTGGATCGTCACGATGAAGTTCACCGCCCCGGCCACCGTCGAGACCGTGAGCAGGTGGAGCGAGAGGATCCAGAGGTCCTGCCCGTTGCCGGGTGCCTGGATCGAGAGCGGCGCGTATGCCGTCCAGCCCGTGTCGGCGGCACCGCCGTCGGCGAAGAAGCTCAGCATGAGCACGCTGCCGCCGAACAGGAAGAACCAGTACGAGAGGGCGTTCAGGCGTGGGAACGCCACGTCCGACGCGCCGATCATGAGCGGCACGAGGAAGTTCGCAAAGCCTGCGAGAATCGGGACGCCGACGAGGAACACCATCGACGTGCCGTGGATCGTGACGAGCTCGTTGTAGCGCTCCGGGCCGACGATGTCCGCATCGGCCTGCGCGAGCTGGAGGCGCATCACGAGCGCCATCAGCCCCGAGAGGACGAGGAAGACGAGCGACGTCGTGATGTAGAGGATCCCGATCCGCTTGTGGTCCGTCGTGACGAGCCAGCTCGCGACCCTGCCGCGCTGCCAGGCGGGAACCGTTGCTTCCGCTCTAGCTGCCACTGGGCGGGTTCTCCGTCAGGTAGCTCACGAGCGCCCTGATCTGCTCGTCCGTCCAGCCGGCGCCGACTGCGGGCATGGCGCCGCGCCCATTGTGGACGAGGTTGCCGAGCGCCTCGGCGTCGGTGAGCGTCGGCGAGCCCGCGATACGCGGGCCGATGCCGCCCTCGCCGTTCATGCCATGGCACTTTGCGCAGACGCCCTCCCATTCCTCCTGGCCGAGCTCGGCGGGGTCGTCGGCGCGTTCCGCGAGCCAGGCGTCGAACTCGTCCTGCGAGACGACTTCGACCGAGGCGAGCATCCGCGCGTGCTCGAGGCCGCACAGCTCGGCGCACTGCCCCGAGTACGTCCCCTCGGTCTCGGCCTGGAACCACGTCTCGTTCGTGGTTCCGGGAATGGCGTCGATCTTCCCGCCGAGCGACGGGATCCACCAGGAGTGGATCACGTCCGCGTCAGGGGCGCTGACCTCGAGGCGGACGGGCACTCCGACCGGCGCTTGCATCGTGTCGACGGCGATGACGCCGTTCGGGTACTCGTACTCCCAGTAGAACTGGCGCCCCGACACCTTGATCTCGAGCTGTTCTTCGCCGGCGGCTGCGTCGGGCACGTCCTTGATGCCGGGCAGCTCGATGAAGACGAACGCCGCGATGAGGAAGAGCACGACCACAGGACCGGCCGTCCACGCCAGCTCGAGCTTCGTCGCCCCGTGCACCTGCGCTGCATCCGCGAATCGTCCGCGCTTTTGACGACGGTACTTCCACACGAACGCGATCAGCAGGCTCTCGACGAGGACGAAGATCGCGAAGACGAAGATGGAGATGAAGAGCCAGCTGTCGCGGATCCCCTCTGCGTTCGGCGACTCGGGCGCCACGGGCGCGAACTGGGCCAGGAGGGAGGAGACGGCCACGGCTGCCATTCTATGAAGGTGTCCGAGAGCCCGCCCCGGGGAACTCGCGTCCGCCTCCCTGCCGACGTCGTGCGGCCGTTCGACGTCTTCGTGAACGGCATCGAGCAGCACGAGGGCGTCGACTACCACATCGACGGTCGCACGCTCGTCTTCGAGCGCGAGCTGAGGACCGAGGGCAAGCTCGGCTTCTGGCGCTGGCTCTCGCTCTGGGTGGGAATTGCCGGCACGTACCGCCAGAACGACTCCGTGGACGTGGCGTACAAGCGTGCCGGGAAGCCGGTGGTGGCCACGAAGCTCCCGCTCGAGCCGCTGGCTTGAGGCACTCCTCCAGCCCGTCGTTCCAATGTGCGCTGAGGACACACGGCGACCGCGGCCGCGAAGCGGACGCCTTCAGGGATCTCGCGCGAGCGGGGTTCGCGTTAGCGAATCCCCGTCTTGCGCGCTGGGGCTAGTGTTGGACGGTGACGGACGGGAACGGGATCGAGGTCAGGGGGCTCGTCCGCGAGTACAAGAAAGGGCCGAGGGCGGTCGACGGCATCGACCTCACCGTCGAGCCGGGCGAGATCTACGGCTTCCTCGGACCGAACGGAGCCGGGAAGTCCACGACCGTGCACGTCCTGACGACGCTGCTGCCACCGACGGCGGGGACGGCGCTGGTCGGCGGCTACGACGTCGTGAAGGACGGGCCGAGGATCCGCGGGCTGATCGGCGTCGCGCTGCAGGAGGCCGCGCTCGACCCGCTCCTGACCGCACGCGACCATCTCCGCCTGCAGGCGACCCTCCAGAGCGTCCCCAAGGAGCAGCGGAGCTCGCGAGCCGACGAGCTCATCCATCGGGTCGGGCTGGTGGAGGCGGCCGACCGGAAGGTCCAGGGCTACTCGGGCGGGATGAAGCGGCGCCTCGACCTCGCCCTCGCGCTCGTCCACACGCCGCGCATCCTCTTCCTCGACGAGCCGACGACGGGCCTCGACCCGCAGAGCCGCACGGACATCTGGAACGAGGTCGCGCTCATGCGGCGCGAGGCGGGGGTGACCGTCTTCCTGACGACGCAGTATCTCGAGGAGGCGGACGTCCTCGCCGACCGCGTCGGGATCATCGACGCGGGCAAGATCGTCGCGGAGGGAACTCCCGCCGAGCTCAAGGCGGAGATCGGACGGCCGAGCGTGCACGCGATCCCTCGCACCGAGGACGACCGGCCGAAGATCGCGGAGTTCCTCGCGCGCTTCGGCGAGCCGCTCGCGTCGACGCGCGACGTGGCCGTGCGCCTCGGCGACGGGCTCGGGCTCACCGACATCGTGCGCGCGGTGGACGCCGACGGCGTCGACATCGCGGACCTCGAACTGCACGCTCCGACTCTCGACGACGTGTTCCTGGCGAAGACCGGGCGTACGCTCGAGGGCGCCGCCGAGGAGGCCGAGGAGGCGCAGCAGGAGAAGCGGAAGTGAGCACCGCTCGCCTTCGGCTCGCGGTCGCGGGGGAAACCATGTTTCCCCCGCGTGCCCCGCTCTTCTTGAGAACGTGGGGAACCTCCCGGCTCCCCACGCCCCTCCCCGCTCATAGGCCACAGGTCGGCCTATGAGCGCCGCTACGACGCAGGTCGGCGCGATCGCGCGCCGCTCGGTCGTGCGCACGTCGCGTCAGCCGGCGAGCATCATCCCGCCTCTCGTCTTCCCGGTCGCGCTGATGGCGGTCAACGCGGGCGGGCTCGCATCGTCGACAGACCTTCCCGGCTTCCCGACCGATTCGTTCCTCGCGTTCGCGCTCGCCGTGCCGTTCATCCAGGGCGCGCTCTTCTCGACCATGAATGCGGGCAGCGACATCGCGCGGGACGTCCAGACGGGCTTCATCAACCGCCTCTCGCTGACCGGACTGCGCGACTGGGCGCTGCTCTCGGGGCAGCTCGCGGGGATCGTCGTGCTCGGCGTCGTGCAGGTGCTCTTCTACATCGCGGTCGGGCTGGCCGCCGGCGTCACCTTCCAGTCGGGGCCGGCCGGGATCGCGGTGTTGCTGGTCTACGGTGCGGTCGTCGCGCTGTGCTTCGGTGCGCTCGGTGCGTGGCTGGCCTACCGCACGGGATCGGGCGAGACGATCCAGGCGCTCTTCCCCGTGCTCTTCGTCTTCCTGTTCATCTCGTCCATGAACGCGCCGCGCGACCTCATCGGCGTCGAGTGGTTCCGGATCGCTGCGACCCTGAACCCGGTCTCGTACATGATCGAGTGCGTCCGCAGCCTGATCATCACCGGCTGGGACTGGCAGGCGCTCGCGCTCGGCTTCGGGTTCGTGATCCTGCTCGGGATCATCTCGTTCTTCCTGGCGTCGAACGCCCTGCGCACGAGGATGACGCGCACATGAGCTACTGGAACGTCGTTTCCGCGGTGGCGTGGCGGACGCTCAAGAACGCCCTTACGAACCCGCAGATCCTGCTGCCGACGATGATGTTCCCGCTCTTCTTCTTCACCGCGTTCGCCGGTGGGCTGTCGCAGGTCTCGCAGGTGCCCGGCTTCGACTTCCCGCCCGGGTACACGGCGTTCCAGTTCGTGTTCGTGCTCCTGCAGTCGGCCGCATTCGGCGGTGTCTTCACCGGCTTCGGGGTCGCGCGCGACTTCGAGGGCGGCTTCGCGAAGCGACTCATGCTCGCTGCGCCGAGGCGCAGCGGGATCGTCGCCGGTTATGCGCTGGCGGCGTTCGTCCGCTGGGTGCTGGTCGCGGTGATGCTGACCGTCATCGCGTTCGCGGTCGGGATGAACGTCGGCGGCGGCGCGGTCGACCTGGTCGGCCTCTTCACGCTCGCGGCGCTCGTCAACCTCTGCGGCTTCTTCTGGGCGGGCGGGATCGCGATGCGCTTCCGCACGATCCAGGCGGCGCCGCTCATGCAGATGCCCGTGTTCCTGATCCTGTTCTTCGCTCCGGTGTACGTGCCGCTCGAGCTTCTCGACGGGTGGATCGAGGGCGTCGCCTCGGTGAACCCGGTGACGTATCTCCTCGAGACGGGGCGCGGCTTCGTCGCCGGCGACGCGCCGCACATCGCAGGCGCGTTCGCGATCGCGATCGGGCTCGGGCTCTTCTTCTGGGTCTGGGCGTTCCGCGGCCTGCGGAACGCAGAAGCGGCCGGCGCCTAGTCGAGCACGCGCAGGAGCGCGTCCACGACCTGCGGATCGAACTGGGCCCCGGACGCTTCGACGAGCCGGCGCTTCGCCTCGTCCTCGCCCAGTGACCTCCGGTACGGACGACCGGTCGTCATGGCGTGATATGCGTCGCAGGCGAGGACGATGCGCGACTCGAGCGGGATCCGATCGCCGGCGAGGCGGTCGGGATAGCCGGTGCCGTCGAAGTGCTCGTGCGCGCAGCGGACGATGAGGCGCACCTCGCCGAGCTGCTCGATCGGGGCCAGGATGCGCTCGCCGAGGATCGGATGCGTCTCGACGACCGCGCGCTCCTCCGCTGTGAGCGGAGCGGCCTTGGCCAGGATCCGCGCCGGGATCCCGATCTTCCCGATGTCGTGGAACAGTGCGCCGAGCTCGAGGCGCTTCAGCTCGTGCGGCTCGAGGCCGAGCTCCTCGCCCACCTGCAGCGCGAGGTCGGTGATCCAGCGCGCGTGCGTCGACGTGTGCTCGTCGTTGGCCTCGAGTGCGTTGGCGAGTGCCTCGACCGTCGCCAGGAAGGTGCGCTCGAGTGTCTCGTAGCTCGTGGCGGTCTGCAGCGCCAGCCGTGTCTGGCGGGCGATGCTCGCGAGCAGCTCGAGCTCTCTGTCCTCCGGTGCCGTGTGCAGCGCGATCGCAGCGGCGACCACGCCGCCCCAGCGTCCGTCGACGAGGAACGGCGCGATGGCGAACCGTCCCTGCGTACCTCGGGGCGCGATGGCCGCATAGTGCTCGGGATCGACCGTGAACGGCTCCGTGCGGCCGAGCCACGGCTCGATGAACTCGGCCGGGACGCGGAGCACCCCCGGGTCGTGCGGCGCAGGCTCAGGATGGAGCGCGAGCCGCTCGAGCACGCCGTCGTTTGCGCTCTGCAACCAGACGGACGTGCTCGGGCTCTCGAGGATGCTGGCCGCGCCTCGCGTCACCCGCTCGGCGACGTCGCGGATGCCGGCTGCCTCGGCGAGGTCGCGGGAGAAGGCGAGCAGCGCTTTCGCACTCTCCGCCTCGCGGCGCTGCGCCTCGTAGAGCCTCGCGTTCTCGAGGGCGACTGACGCGTGACCGGCCAGCACCTCGAGCAGTCGGAGATCGTCCGCATCGAACTGCGCGAGGCCGAGCTTCGAGACCACGATCACGCCGGTCACGCGTGCCCCGTACTTCAGCGGAACGACCAGCAGCGACTCCTCGATCTCCGCCGTGCCCTCGATCAGCTCGCCGTACGCGTGCTTGGCGGCGTCGTCGACGAGGAGCGAGACCCCCGTCTCGGCGACCCGTCCCGTGATCCCGCGACCCACCGCCGTCGGGAGGAGCCGTGTCGGGTCGCCCGGGGTCGTGCCGGTCAGGTCGCCGCGAAACGCGAGCGGCACGAGCTCGTCCGCGTCGCGGAGGAAGACGCGGCAGTTGTGGTAATCGATGAGCAATCGCAACTCGTCCGAGATCGTGAGACCGATCTGCTCGACGTCGTTGAGCCGCGAGAGCTTCCCGGACAGGCTCTGGAGCATCTTCAGGTGGGCGATCGAGCGGACGTCGCGGCGCAGGCTCTCCTCCGCCGGGCGCTCTTGCTCGCTCTCGTCGAACGGCACGATCAGGCCGTGCCCGCGCGCCTTCGCCGTCATCATCGCGGCTTCCGCACAGGCGACGAGCTCACGCGGGTTCGCGGCGTGCTCAGGGCCGACGGCGATGCCAGCGGACATGGTGAGGTGGCCGACGGCGTCTGCCTGGAGCTTCGCGAGCTCGTCTCCGACTCGCTCCGCCAGCGCGGTGGAGCTGCGGAGGTCACCGGAGGGCAGGATGACCGCGAACTCCTCGCCTCCCACCCGGCAGACGACGTCGCTGGTCCGGACCGTGGTGCGCAGGACGTCCGCGACCTGGTTCAGGAGCTGGTCGCCGACGCCGTGGCCGTACACGTCGTTCACCTTCTTGAAGTCGTCGAGGTCGAGCATCACGACCGCGACCGTGTCATGGGCGGCGGACGCGGTCACGAGCGCCTGGCGCAGCCGGTCGTGGAAGGCGCGGTGGTTGTACAGGCCCGTCAGCGCGTCGGTCTCCGCCTGGTGCTCCAGACGCGCGCGGATGTGCGCGTTGTCGATCGCGAGCGCGGCAGCGTCGCCGAAGCGCTTCGCGAGGAGGAACTCCTCGTCGGAGAACGCTGCATCCTCGCCGACCCGGTAGATGTTGAGCGTGCCCTTGAGCTGACCGCGTGCGACGAGCGGCACGGCGATGAGCGCTTCGGGCTCGATGGGCGTTCCCGGCACGAAGCGCACGCGGGGGTCGAGATGCGCCTTGTTCGCCAGCACGGCCTCCCGGTGGTCGACGGCCCAGCCGGTGATGCCCTCGCCGAACGAGAAGATCTCGCTCTTGACCTCGTCCTCCCACTCGCCTCGCGCCAGGACTGCGTGAAGCTCGCGCTTCGCCTCGTCCGCCTCGTAAATGTGCACGTCCTCGTAGGGAATGAGCACGGCGAGCGCGTCCGCGATCCGCTCCAGGACCGCATCGAGGCTCTGCTCCGAGAGCACGTCGTGGAAGATCTCGGCAAGACGCCGGTACGGCTCGGCAGAGCCCGCCGTGACGAGGCTCACGTGCGGCCGAGGCGTCGGCTCGATGCGGGCAGGGTCGGGCATGCTGCCAGAGGGTCATCGGACGGTCCCGGAATCGGCTTGATAGCGCCCTCTGCGAAGATCCGGCCGCGATGGGGACGATCGACGCACGGCGCGCGCTCCTCGCGCGCCTGATCGACCACGCGCCGACGTTCCCGCCGGCGTCGCTCCCGCCCCCCGAGGCGCTGGCCGAGGACGCGCATGCGGCCGCGAGCCCGCATGCATTCGTGCTCGCGCGGCTCGTATGGCCGGCATCGTCGCTCGCACAGCTGGCGTCGAGCGACCGCGCCGTCAGCGCTGTTCTCGACGCCCCGCTCCCCGAGGACGCGCGCGTCGAATCGGTCGAGACGCGGGACGTCGTACGGGACCGGATCCCGTCGCACGTGACCGAGATCTACGTGGAGACGCCCGTCGACGACGGGCTCGAGGATCGTCTCGACCATCTTTCGGCGGACGGGCTCCGAGCAAAGGTCCGGTGTGGTGGCCCCGAAGTGCCGGGCGACGCCGATCTCGCGCGCTTCGTCAGGTCGTGCCGCGAGCGCGGACTCGTGTTCAAGGCCACCGCCGGCCTCCACCGTGCCGTTCGCGGAGACGGGGAGCACGGCTTCCTCAACCTCCTGGCTGCGGTGGTCTTCAAGGGCGACGAGGAGGATGCGCTCGCGGAGACGGAACCGGAGGCGTTCGGGCTCGACGCGGCCGCGTTCAGCTGGCGCGACCGCTCGGCGTCGGGCGAGGAGATCGCCCGCGTCCGCCGGGGGCTCTTCCACTCGATGGGGAGCTGCAGTTTCTTCGAGCCGGTCGGGGAGCTGGAAGCGCTCGGGATGCTGCCGCCGTGAGGGGCGGAGTCGGTTTCGGCGTGTTCTCGGTCGGCGACGACGCGCCGCGCGTCGGGTTCCGCGTCGGAGAGGGGATCCTCGATCTCGTCGCCGCCGGACTCGGCTCGGTCTTCGAGTCGAGCTCGCTCAACGCGTTCCTCGCGCTCGGGCGCTCGTCGTGGGAGGACACCGTCGCGCGGGTCGACGAGCTCGTCACCGTCGGGACAGAGCTCGTGCCCCTCGAGAGTGCGACCGCGCACCTGCCGTTCGAGGTCGCCGACTACGTCGACTTCTACTCGTCGCTCGAGCACGCGACGAACCTCGGACGACTGTTCCGTCCCGATGCCGAGCCGCTGCTTCCGAACTGGCGGCACCTGCCGGTCGGCTACCACGGCCGGGCGGGCACCGTCGTCGTCAGCGGGACGCAGGTCGTCCGTCCGTGCGGGCAGGTGAAGTCGCCGCAGGATGCCGAGCCGCGCTTCGGTCCGAGCACGCGGCTCGACATCGAGCTCGAGCTCGGCTTCGTCGTCGGCGTGGGGAGCCGCCTCGGCGAGCCGGTGGCGGCGTCCGCGTTTCGCGATCACGTCTTCGGGGTGCTGCTCGTGAACGACTGGAGCGCGCGCGACATCCAGGCCTGGGAGTACCAGCCGCTGGGGCCGTTCCTCGGCAAGTCGTTCGCGACCTCGATCGCCGCCTGGGTGACGCCGCTCGTCCTCCTCGAGGACCGGTTCGTCGCCTCGCCACCGCAGGATCCGGAGCCGCTGCCGTACCTCTCCACTGCCGGTGACTGGGCAGTCGATCTCGACCTCGAGGTCGAGCTCTCCGGCACCGTGATCGCGCGTGGTAATGCGCGTTCGCTCTACTGGACGATGTCGCAGCAACTCGCGCACGCCACGGTGAACGGCTCGTCGATCAGGACGGGCGATCTCTTCGCTTCCGGGACGATCTCCGGCGTCCAGCCGGGCTCGCAGGGGTCGCTCATCGAGCTCACCTGGAACGGTGAGCGGCCGGTGCAACTCGCAGACGGGTCGGAGCGCACGTTCCTCGAGGACGGAGACGAGGTCGTCCTCCGTGGCCGCGCGGGTGACGTCGAGCTCGGCGAGGTGCGTGGGGCGATCGTGCCGGCGCGCTACGAGGGAAACGAGCCGGCGCGGTAGAGCTGGCCGTCGAGGCGTCGTCCGAGCAGCTCGGCGAGCCACGCCGCGACGCCGATCAGCGCTTCCAGGTTTACGCCGGTTTCGACACCCTCTCGTTCGAGCAGGTAGACGAGATCCTCCGTCGCGATGTTCCCGGTCGCGTTCGGCGCGAAGGGGCAGCCGCCGAGACCCCCGACCGAGGCGTCGAGCACGACCGCGCCCGCATCGAGCGCAGCCAGCGCATTCGCGTATCCCGTGTTGCGCGTGTTGTGGAAGTGCCCTCCGACCGGGACTCCAGAAGCGGCCACCCGCGCGACGAGTGATCGCACGGCGCCCGGAGCAGCGACGCCGATGGTGTCGGCGAGCACCAGCACGTCGGGAGCCCCCGCGTCGACGACCCGCCGCGCAACCGCGAGCACGTGCGCCGGATCGATCTCGCCCTCGAACGGGCAGCCGAAGGCGACGCTCAGCGTCACGGTCGAGCGCAGGCCGTCCTCACGAGCACGCGAGACGATGCGCGTCGCGGCCGCGAGGGACTCGTCGACGCTTGCTCCCTGATTCCGCTGGTTGAACGACTCGGTCAACCCGAACGCGAAACGCACCTCGTCGAGCCCGGACGCAACGAGCCGATCGTAGCCCCGCTCGTTCAGGGCGAGTCCGGCGCGCGTCACGCCCGACGTTCCGCCGACCGCGGCGACCACGTCCTCGCCGTTTGCCATCTGCGGAACACGCCGTGGGTCGACGAAGCTCGCCACCTCGATCCCTGGAACTCCGGTGGCGACCAGCCTGCGTACGAGCTCGGCGCGCGTCTGGACGTCCAGGACCTCGGGCTCGTTCTGCAGGCCGTCGCGCGGGCCGACGTCGTACAGGGTCACACGACGCGTGCTCATGGCCGCGGCCACCTTACTCGCACCGGGCGGCGGTAGGCTGGGGTGGTGAGCAAGCCGATCGTGGTAGGGATCGACGGGTCGGACGCCTCGCGGGAGGCACTGCGCTGGGCGGCCGAGGAGGCTCGCCTGCGCTCCGCGCCGCTCGTCGCGGTCTACGCGTGGTCGTTCATCCCGCCGCAGACGATCGGCGATCCGGGACTGCTCGCGGTGCCCGCCGGCGACTTCCCCGGTCAGCTGGAGGCCGAGCGCGAGGCCGCGTCAGGCGCGCTCGAGGCTGCGGTGGCGGACGCGTTGGCGGCCGCGCCCGGCATCGAGGTCGAGCAGAGGCTGGTCGAAGGCGACCCGGGAGACGCGCTCGTGAAGGAGAGCGAGTCGGCGCAGCTCGTGGTGGTCGGCTCCCACGGGCGCAGCGGGATTCAGGCCGCGCTCCTCGGATCGGTCAGCAGGCACGTGACGACACATGCCGCCTGCCCGGTCGTCGTCGTCAAGGCCTCGAGCTAGAGCCGTCCGGACTTCTCGGCAAGCTCGCGATCGCGGTCGGTGACACCGCCGGCCGTGTGCGTCCACCAGCGCAGCGTCACGCGGTTGTAGTGGATCGCGATGTCCGGATGGTGGTTCTCCGACTCTGCCAGCTCGCCGACGCGGTTCACGAACGCGAGGGCATCGACGAAGTTCTCGACCTCGAAGGTGCGCTCGAGCGCGTTGTCGACCTCTGTCCAGCCCTCGGGAGTCATCGCACCAGTATCTACGATCGTGCGCGATGAGTGCCTCGACCGAGGACAGACAGTCTTCGGCCGACGCGAGGCGGGCGGGGCGGGAGCTTCTCCTCGAGCTGGTCTTCGGGCCGCTGTCGAGCGTCCTCGTTGCCGGGCTTCGCCGTCTGGGGATCCCGCCTCATGCCGTCGTGCTCGCGAATGCGACGGCCGGCCTCGGCGCGGCGCTCGTCCTCGCTCGGGGAGAGCTGGTCGCCGCAGCCGTGCTGCTGCAGCTGAAGACCCTGCTTGACAACGCCGACGGCCAGCTCGCGCGGGCGACCGGGCGGGTGACGCTCGCCGGCCGCTACCTGGACACGATCGCCGACCTCGTCGTGAATGCGGCACTGTTCGCAGCCCTCGGCTATTTGACGGACAAGCCGGTTCTCGCAGTCGCGGGCTTCGTCGCGCTTACCGTCGTGCTCGCCGCCGACTTCAACGCCACCGAGCTCTATCGGCAGACACACCGGATCCCGACACCGCACCCAGCGGCGACAGGCGGGCGGGTCGAGCGCGTGTTGGAGGGGGTCTACGGCGTGGTGTTCGGCCCGCTCGACCGCGCGCTGCGGGCGCTCGCAGCGCGCCGCTTCGGTGAACGCGGTGGCTACGACCGGTTCACGGTGACTGCACTCGCGAACCTCGGCCTCACCACCCAGCTCCTCGTTCTCGGCGTGTGCCTCGTGCTCGGCGCGCCGACGGCGTACCTGTGGTTCGTGCTCGCCTGCCTCGCCGCGCTCGCCCCGCTGCAGCTCCGCGCGGAGCGGCAAGCGCGTCAGGCGGCGCCGCGCAGCGTCACCCGCTGACCGTTCATCGATGACGCTGCGTCCGAGCAGAGATATGAGATCGCGGTGGCGATCTCCTCGGCCGGCGTGAAGGTCGAGAAGTCCTTGTCAGAGCTCTCTGCACGCATCTGCGACGTGACGATCGCGCCGACGACCACGACGTTCGCGGTCGCGCTCGTCCCCTTGAACCGATCCGCGAGCGCGAGCGTCCACGCCTCCGCTGCGGCCTTCGCGGCGGCGTAGACGGCGTTCGGGTGAGTCGGCGACTGCGCCTGACCGGCGGAGACCAGTACGAATCGGCCAGGTCCGCTCGCGATGAGGTGCGGCGCGAACGCCTGGGTCGCATGCTGGACGGTTCGCACGAGCAGCGCGCTGAGGACGTCCCAGTCCTCGAGAGGTGCCTCCTCGATCGGCTTGCCGCCGCGCCAGCCCCCGACCAGGTGGACGAGCCCGTCGACGCGGCCGTCGTGTCGCGCCGCGAGATCCGACGCCCAGCCTCTGGTCCCGTCGGCGTCGAGCAGGTCGACGACATCGGTCTCGATCGGCTGCTCGATCTCGGCGGCGAGGTCGTCGAGCCCCGCTTGGTGGCGGCCACACACGCACGGCAGCGCGCCTTTCTCCGCGAGGCGCTGGACGACGGCCGGGCCGACATTTCCGGCCCCCCCGGCGACCGCGATCACCCGCCCTTCCAACGTGCCCGCCACGCATTCACGCTACCAAGGCCTGGCTCGCAGATCGTACGCTGCCGCTCGTGACCTCCTCAGCCCTCGGACCGTCTGATGGGTGAAGCCTTCGTCTGGGGTCTCGTCGGAGGCTCCTCGCTCGTGATCGGCGGGGTCGTCGCACTTCGCGTCGCGATCACGCGGCGCGTGCTCGGCCTGATCATGGCGTTCGGCGCAGGGGTGCTGATCAGTGCCGTGGCCTACGAACTCGTCCACGAGGCGTTCGAGACCTCAGCCGGGGACGGTGGGATCGCCCTCGGTCTCCTTGCAGGCTCGGCCGTCTTCTTCGGAGCGGAGATCCTGATCGACCGGCTGGGCGGAGGCGAGCCACCGGACTCAGGCGGAGGACACGCGGCCCAAGCCGGACGGGCACTCGTCCTCGGGATCATCCTCGACGGCATCCCCGAGTCGCTCGTCCTCGGCCTCACGGTGCTCGAGGCGGGCACGGTGAGCGTTGCATTCCTTGCCGCCGTCTTCCTCGCAAACCTCCCGGAGGCGATCGCGGCGACGACAGCCCTCTCCCGAGCGGGCCGGAACAGCACCCGCATCATCCGCTTCTGGGTACTGGTGGCACTCGGGTTCGGCGTGACGTCGCTGGCGGGCTACGTCGTTCTGGACAGCGCCTCGCAAAGGACTGTCGCGATCGTTCTCGCGTTCGCCGGTGGCGCCGTACTGACGATGCTCGCCAATACCATGATGCCGGAGGCCCTCCACTACGGCGGCAAGCTTGCGGGCTTCATGACGACGCTCGGCTTCGCTCTCGCGTTCGCGATCAGCTCGGTGCAGTAGCTCCGGTCGGACTCCCGCACCCTTCACTCCTCATACGACGTTGCCCGCGGCGGTGGTGGCTCCGAAGGACATGCGGGACGTCGCGCGAAGGGAGTCGGTCGTGGGCTGGCGGCGGGACGAGACGTGGCTCGACGACGAGCTTGTCTGGCTCGGCGAGCCCGGCGTCGCGTTGTTCGAGACCCACGCGCCGTCGTTCTGGAAGCTCACCGCCGAGGCGCTCGAGGCCAAGATCCCGGACGGCCTCGTCGAGTCCCGCCGGCGTCGGGCCGACCGTCGCCGCCGGCGCTCGGCACGAAGAGCACGCGCCGCCGCGCTCATGGTCGGTCCGGCGATGGCGCTGACGCTCGCCGGCCCGCGACCGAGTGGGGCGGCGCGGCCGACGAAGGTGCTCCCGGAGGATCCGCCGAGCCAGACGCTCCGCGTGCGGCCGACCGAACGGGAACGGTCCGTCGGAGCTCGTCCCGAACCAGTGGAGAGGACGGACGAACCCTTCCCGACCATTCGGTGGGCCCGCGCCGACTCACACGGCCTGCCCTATGCGGGCCGACTCTCGTCCGGCACGGCGCTGCCCGTCGACGGGCCGGACTGGGTGACCTGGAATCCGGTGGCGGACGAGGTGCCCAACCGGTCGCACCGGCTCTACGGTCACGAACGCACGATCCGCGCGGTCCTGGCCGTGTCTGCCGCGTACGCCGCGGCAAACCCGCATGCGCCGCGCATCGTCGTCGGGGACATCAGCTTCCGGCACGGTGGCCCGATGGAGCTCCACCACTCGCACCAGAACGGGCTCGACGTGGACGTCTATTACCCGCGGCAAGACGGCGTCGAGCGAGCGCCGGTGGCGGGACGACAGATCGACCGTGCCTTGGCTCAGGATCTTCTCGAGCGCTTCCTGGCGGTCGGCGCGGACGTGATCTTCGTCGGGTATTCGCTCGGCCTCGTCGGCCCGAGCGATCGCGTGGTTCCGTATCCGAACCACGCAGACCACATGCATGTCCGCTTCACGCTCCCGCCGGACTGAGAGACGTGCGAAGGGCCGTTTCGTCCGTGGGAGTGCCCCCGGCATGAATCGAACATGCGCACGCGGTTTCGTCGATTCGAGCAGCGACCAGATCACACTCATCGAGCGCGTGATTGGCCCTGCGGTGCAGCGTGCATCTCAGTAGGGTGCTCGTCGTTCCCAGGAATGAGCACCGCCGCAAACATCGCCGCGAGGTGGTGAGCTACGCTCCGGCCCGTCCGAGCCCTCGTAGCTCAGTGGATAGAGCGACCGCCTCCTAAGCGGTAGGCCGCACGTTCGATTCGTGCCGGGGGCATGCTCTCAGCGGCCTAGCCAGACCTCAAAGAGGTCAGCCAGGAACCTCCGTCCCTCTTCGAATGTCATCGGCGTCTCTGGAAGACGCTCATTTGTGTGCCGGAAGTAGTTGGCCGTCTGTGTGAAGCGGCTTCTCGTCGATTTGCCAAGCGCGGCTTCGACCGCCTTCTGGCCACCGAGCCCGGCGCGGACGGCCTCGTACGCTCCGTATAGAGCCGGCCAGTCATCCGCCTTCGCGTAGACGCGGAGCCCATCCGCTAGTTCGTTGTCCGCCCAGCTCCTTAGGAGCCAGGTCTTCAGCGGGTCTGGTGGCGGTGATACCGGACGGCCGTCGGGGCCGATGTGCTCCTCGACGCCGCTCACGGTCATCCGCACTTCGACCGTTGCCGAGTCGAGGTAGTCGCGCCCTCCGCCCGCTTTCAGTACGACGACCCCACCGAATCGAATCCCGTCATGACTAGTGTCGCGAAGCCGAAGGAGGCCGTTGATGTG
>JAJTCQ010000027.1 GCA_021323315.1 Gaiellaceae bacterium
TCGAGCAGCTCGCGCACCTCGTCCGCGAGGACGGGGACGTGATCAGCCGCGTCTGTCCGCTGCACGTTCGGCAACATCTCCGACGCTCCCTTCGATCGCGCTGACGTGATCCGCCCATTTGGGGCGACTCCAGATCTCGACGTGGTCGTGCACGCCGACGACCGCGACGTCCTTGCCGAGCCCGCCGTGTCTCGCGAGGTCCGGCGGCACGAGCACGCGTCCCTGCTTGTCGAGTTCGGCCACGGTCGCGCCGGCGAAGACGAATCGCTTCATTTCGCGCGCTTCCCGCGTGAGCGAGTCGAGCGCGGTGATGCGCTCGACGCTGGCCTCCCAGTTCCGACGCGGGTAGACGTCCACCGTTCCGTCGATACCGCGGACGAGAACGAGGCCACCGCCGAGCCCGTCGCGCCACTTCGCGGGCAGCGTGAGGCGGTTCTTCTCGTCGATCGTGTGCTCATGGGTTCCGTAGAACATCGGTAGTCATGGGCTGTAGCTCCCACGGTGCCCCACATTAGCCCACTTCGTCCCACTGCGCAACCCCTCCGCCCCACTTCCTACGGCAGCGGCACCACCTCCGCGTGGACACCTCGGCCCGCGAGCGCACCGGCCCCGCAGCGGGAGGCGAAGTCGAGCGCGTCGAGACCCTCGAGACCGGCGGCCAGCGCGAAGCTCAACCCGGCGGCGAAGCAGTCGCCAGCGCCGTACGCGTCGTGCCTGTCGGGCGGAAGGGGAGCGGAGTTGTACGGGCCGCCGGGCTGCGCCCACCCTCCGAGCGCGCCCGACGTCGTCACGACGAGATGCGGCTCCGGATCCATCTGCCCGGTGTGGTACCGCTCTGCCTCGTCCTTTCCGCTCGACACGAGCGCGTCGAGCTGGACCGACGCCTGCCGCAGGGTGGTGAGCTCTCGCGCGGTGGCGACGACGACCCGTGCACGGCGCGAGAGGAGCACCGCGTCGGCGTCGCCCGCGCAGACGTAGACGCAGTCGCATCTTGCGAGCTGGTGCCAGGGGAGCGTGTCGTCGTGGCCGCGCGGGTGCAGCTTGCGTCCGATCGTCGTGATGGTCCGCTCGCCGGCATCGTCCACGAATGTGAACCCGCGCCGCTGCCGCGCGTCGACCGCGGTCGCGTGCACCGTGATACCGAGTCCCGTCAGTTCGGCCCGTGCGCGCTCGGCCCTCTCGTCGTTGCCGAGCGCCGTGAAGAAGTCCACGGAGTCCGCCAGCTTCGAGAGCTGGACCGCGGCGACAGATCCGCCGCCCGCGGCCTCTTCCCACGATGCGTCGGCATGGACGATCTCGCCCGCGCGCGGAGCCTCCTCCACCGGGACGAACTCCATCCACTCGATGTGGCCCACGACGGCGGCGCGCATCCGGGCATGCTCACAAATCGGCGCTCCGGGGCGTTGGATGAGGATGATGCAGGCCGTGGCCATCCCCCCGTTCGAGCGCTTCTACGAAGAGCATCGCACCGAGGTGCTACGCCTCCTGCGGAAGCGCCTCGGCGCCGAGCGGGCCGAGGACGCATTCCAGGAGACGTTCCTGCGCGCGCTTCGCGCCTACGGCCGGCTCCACCACGCCGAGCACCTGCGAGCGTGGGTGCTCACGATCGCGCACAACGTCGCACTCGACACGCTGCGCCGCACGCGTCCGACGGACGAGCTCGTGGAAGCGCAGTCGACCGATCATCGTCCCGCGTACGCCGAGCTCGCCGACCTCACGGACGGGCTCGCTCCGAAGGAGCGGGCAGCCGTGGTGCTCCGGTACGGCTACGACCTCTCCTACGAGCAGATCGCCTCGGCGCTCGGCTCCAGTCCCGACGCGGCCCGCCAGGCCACGTCCACGGGCGTCCGACGCATCCGAAGGAGGATCGCCTCATGACCGTCTCACCCGACCTCGACCGCCGCTTCCGCGACGCCGCAGTGCACCTCGACCTCGTCGACGTGGGCTTCGACGTCGTCGACTCGCCTATCGGCCCGCTCCTCGTGGCTGCGTCCGGCCAGGGCGTGGCCGCGATCTCCTTCCGGACCGACCCGGACGCGCAGCTCGACCGCCTCGCGCGGATCGCCGGACCGCGCGTCCTCCGCTCGGGGAAGGCGATTGCTCCGGCTCGCCGCGAGCTGGACGAGTACTTCCACGGAGAACGGCGGGGCTTCGATCTCCCACTCGACCTCCGCGGCCTTGCGCCGTTCACGGTCTCCGTGTTGCGTGAGCTCGCCCGCGTGCCCTACGGGGAGACGACGACCTACGGCGCGCTCGCCGCGCAGGTCGGACACCCGCGCGCAGCGCGGGCCGTCGGCACGGTGATGAACCGGAACCGGATCCCCATCGTGCTGCCTTGCCACCGTGTCGTCGGGTCGACCGGCGCGCTCACGGGCTACGCAGGCGGCCTCGACGTCAAGCAGGCGCTGCTCGAGCTCGAGGGCGCACGCTGAGACGCGAGCGAGGCATGCCTCGCCCTCACTCCAGCATCCGGTAGCCCACTCCCCAGACGTTGACGACGAACCGGTCGTCGGGAGCGACGCACAGCTTCTTCCGCACTCGAGAGGCGTGCGACTCCAAGGTGCGGGTACGACCGAGGGCTCTGAACCCCCAGACGTCGCGGAGCAACTCCTCCTTCGTCCAGACCCGGTGCGGCTGCGATGCGAGCTTCGCGACGAGCTCGAACTCCTTCGCCGACAGGAAGACGGGTGTGTCGCGGACGTGGACGCGACGCGTGGGGCGGTCGACCACGAGATCTCCGGAGACGATTACGTCCTCCGAGGAGCCGGCGGTACGACGGATCAGCGCGCGGATGCGCGCGAGCAGCTCGTCGTACGCGAACGGCCGGCCGACGACATCGTCGGCGCCCCGATCGAGCGCCCGCACTCGCTCCACGGGATCGGAAGTCGACGCGAGGACGATCACCGGCACGTTTCGGTCCCAGTTCCGCCCGGGCTCGCCCTCTCGCAGGCGTAGGCACAGCTCGAGCTCGGCCAGCAGCACGACGTCAGGGCGAGCGCTCTCGGCCAGCTCGAGCGCCTCGCTCCGTCGTGCGGCGCCGAGCACGTCGAACCCGTCGTCGCGGAGCTGCCGGCCGAGGAGCTCTCGCGTCTCGAGCTGCGGTTCGGCCACGAGGACGGCGCTCGGCATGCCGCCGACGCTAGCCCGGCAGAGGTGGCTCCGCCAGATGTCCTTTCCAGCGGATCAGCGACAACTCGTCCTCAGCCGTCCGGCCACGACATGGCCTGCCGTCACAGCCGACCGTGGCGCAGGATGCCCCAGACCAGCCATACGCCGAACACACCCGCGATGAGGAAGCCGACGAGCGCGAGCAGGTGGATCCCGACCGCGTGAGGACCGCCCTCGGCGAACACGCCGATGATGGCCGATCCCATCAGGCCCCCCAGAATGACGACGGCGACCGCGATCCGGTTCGTCGCCTTGTCGATGTGGTCGTCGATCTCGTCGATGCCCGGGTTCTCGATGTGCACCTGGAACGTCCCCTGGCGCAACTGCTCGAGGACGTCCGAGAGCTGGTAGGGAACGTCCCGCGCGATCGACGCGAGGCCCAGCGCTTCGGTACGCGCGCGCTGGGAGAGCGCGCGCGGATGGAACCGGTCCGCGAGGAGCCCTCGTGCGTACGGCTTCGCGACCTCGAAGACGTTGAACTCGGGGTACACCTCTTGCCCGACCGACGCGAGGGTCGCGATCGCCTTGTCGAGGATGACGAAGCGGCTCGGCAGTTTCAGGTTCATCGAGTAGATGAGCTGGAACCCCTCGCGGATCACCTGTACCGGGTCCACGTCCGAGAGCCGGGTGCCGTAGTAGCGGTCGAACAGCACTTGCAGCTCGCCGCGAAACTCCGGTTCGCGCGCCGGGTCGTAGCGGACGCCGAGCTCGCGCAGGCGCCGCGGGATGGCGTCGACGTTCTCCGTCGCCGCGTCGACGAAGAGCATCGTCAGCTTCGCCATGTCGTCGTCCGTCAGCTTCCCCGCCTGGCCGAAGTCGACGAGTCCCAGAGTGCCGGACTCGAGGACGAAGATGTTCGCGGGGTGCGGATCGGAATGGAAGAACCCGTGTCGGAAGACCATTGTCATCCACGCGTCCGCGAGCCGGTACGCGACGTCGCGCCGTTCGTCCGGGCGCATCGCCTCGAGGTCGAGATCCGCCACCTGGGTTCCTCGCAGGTACTCCAGCGTGAGGATCCGCGACGTCGAGTACTGCCGGATCACCCGCGGGACGACGACCCGATCCTCGCGCGCGAAGTTGCGGTGGAACATCTCCGCGTTGCGCGCCTCGTGGCCGTAGTCGAGCTCGAGCCTGATCGACCGCGCGAACTCGTCCACGAGTTCCTGCGGATCCATGAACTCGAGCGCCCTCACGCGCTCCTTCAGCAGGCGCGCGGCCTGGTAGAGAAGACCGAGGTCGGCTTCGATCTGCGCGGCTGCCGCCGGACGCTGCACCTTGACCGCGACCTCTTGTCCGTCCGGCAGCACCGCGCGATGCACCTGGCCGATCGACGCCGACGCGAGCGGCGCGAAGTCGAACTCGAGGAAGGCACGATCCATGCGCAGGTCGAGCTCGGCCTCGACGGCGTCGCGAACCTGCTCGAACGCGATCGGGGACGCCGCGTCCTGCAGGCCGCGCAGCTCGGTCACGATGTCGGGCGGCACGACGTCGGGGCGGGTCGAGAGGAGCTGGCCGAACTTGACGAACGTCGGCCCCAGTTCGTCGAGCATCGTCCGCAGGCGCCGACCGCGGTCCGAGCTCGTCGCCGCGTCGCCGTTGGCGTCGGGGTCGGGGTCGCCATGGCGGTTACGGCGAACGACGTAGCCGAACCCGTGACGCGCAGCGACCTGCGCGATCTCCGAGAGCCGACCGAGGTTGCGCGACGGCTGGGTCGTCGGCATGCGTGGGATTGTAGGGGGGTCGCCAGGCGCGACCGCTCGCGCCACGACACTGCGCCGCGGCCGCAACGCGGCCACCTTCAGGGATTGCGCGATCAGAGTCCGCACTCGCGGACTCTCCATCTACGCCGGGAACCTAGCCCTGACGCTCGAGCAAGCGAATGCGATGCTCGAGCTGCGCGACCCGGAGGTCGAGGTCGTTCACGGCATCGCGCGAGGCCGCGCCGAGCTCCGAGGCGGCCCGAGCGGCGGTCGTTCCAGCCGTCTCGCCGAGACGAGCGGCCTCACGCCGCCAGCTGTCGAGCACGTCCGCGATCGCGGCACGCACCTCGTCGCGCTCGACGCCGAGTCGCGTGCCGATCTCCGCCGCGAGTTCGTCCGCATGCTGTGCGACGAGAGCGATCGCACCGACGCCGGCGAGGCCGAGCGTCTCCAGCGGGCCCCGCCCGCTAGCGGGCTCGGCCATGAGGGCGAGTCGCGCGCCGCTGCCTACGGCGCTCGCGCTTCGATGAGGTTGCGCCCGGAGGAGCTGCAACGGGTGCGCGTGCTGCCGCGGGCTCTTCCGCGTCCCCCTCGGCGGCACCGTCGCCGTCGGCGGCGATCTCCTCCGCCTCCGCGGCCAGCGTTCCCCCGACCGTGGTGATTCCCTCGAGAGCCCCGAGATCGTCGCGTCGGCGCGCGAACTCCGGCTCGCGTTCCTTGAGCACGGCGAGGAGCGGCGCCGCGAGGAAGATCGACGAGTACGAGCCCGCTCCGATGCCGATGAGGAGTGCGAACGCGAAGTCTTTCAGCGTGTCGCCGCCGAGCACGTAGAGCGAGGCGACCGGGAGGAGCGTGATGAACGTCGTGGCGAGCGAGCGGGGGATGACCTCCCACAACGAGACGTTGCCGATCACGCGCATCGAGGCGCGCCGCATGAGGGGCACGTTCTCGCGCATGCGGTCGAAGATGATGATGGTGTCGTACATCGAGTAGCCGAGGATCGTGAGCAGCGCCGCGACCGTCGCCGTCGACACCTCGCGACCGGTGAGCGCGTAGATCCCGATCGCGATCAGCAGGTCGTGTGCCAGCGCCACGAGCACGCCGACGGAGTACTTCCACTGGAAGCGGAACGAGATGTAGGCGGCCATCAGGAGCAGGCTCACGAGGATCGCGAGCAGCGCGTTGTTCGCGATCTGGCGGCCGAAGCTCTCGGAGACGTTCTTCGCGCCGAAGGCCGTGGCGTCCACGGCGGTCGTGAGCCCCTGCTGGAGCTCGTTCTGCTCCGCCGTCGTCAGCGACTCCGTGCGAACCGAAAAACTCGTGTACCGGCCGTCCGTCGACTCGCCACGGCCCTGGATGACGGCGTTGGCCTGCCCGATTTCGGCGGCCTCCTGGCGCACCTGCTCCAGGCTCGTCGGCTGCGGCGTGCGGAACGTGAGCTGCGTTCCGCCCTCGAAGTCGATGCCGAAGTTGAGGCCGATGGCCGCGATCGCCACGACCGAGATCAGACACACCGCGCCCGAGATCGCGAACCAGATCCGGCGTCTGCCGATGTAGTCCCAGCGGAGCCACTTGGGAAGACCTTCGCCGGTCGCGCCCATGACGCGCGGGTTCTCGAGCCAGCCGAAGCCGCCCAGCAGCGCGAGGATCGCGCGCGTCGCAAGGACCGCTGTCAGCAGCGACAGCAGCGTTCCGATGAGGAGCATCAGCGCGAACCCGCGGACGCTGGCGGTCGCGACCGCGAAGAGGACCATTGCGGTGATCGCCGTCACGACGTTCGCGTCGACGATGGTCGCGAAGCCCTTCCGGTAACCCTGCGCGATGGCGGCGCGCATCGACCTCCCGGCACGCACCTCTTCCTTGATGCGTTCGAAGATGACGATGTTCGCGTCGGCTGCGACGCCGAACGTCAGCACGAGGCCGGCGAAGCCCGGCAGCGTGAGCGTCACGTTGAAGAGGAGAATCGTCGCGTAGAGGAACGCCGCGTAGATCGCGAGCCCGGCGACTGCCACGAGCCCGAGGAAGCGATAGAAGATGAGCAGGAAGATCGCGACGAGGATCAGGCCGCCGATCGCGGCCTTCCACGCCTCTGCGAGCGAGTCCTTGCCCAGCGTCGCGGAGATGTCCGTGCGGTCGAGCGTCTCGAACTTCACCGGGAGCGCTCCGGTCTGGAGGACAAGCGCGATCTCCTTCGCCTCCTGGAACGAGTCGAGCCCCTGGATCTGGGCGCGCCCGCCCCCGATTCCGCCGCTCAGGCTCGAGTCGGTGAAGTCGATCTGAGGGAAGGTCTTGATCTCGCGGTCCAGCACGATCGCGAAGTGCTGCGGCGTGTTGCGCAGCTTGCCGCGGATCCAGAGGTTGCGGGTGATGTCCTCGAACTTGTCGGAGCCGGCGCCCGTGAACTCCATCGTCACGATCGGCCGACCGGCGCCCCCCGGGCTCGTGTCGAAGTCCGCTCGCGTGCCCGAGAGCTTGAAGTCCTCGCCCGTCATCTGCGGAACGGTCGGCGGCGTGTATTCCAAGAGGTAGTAGTAGGTGCGATCGGGCGCCACGCCTGCGCCACCTGCTCCCGGACAGACGACGGCGCCCTCGCCGCAGCTGACGACGGCCATGCCTTCGGGTACGGCGAAGATGCGCCGGCCGGCCGGAAGCTCGCCGCCGGCCGCGCGCAGCGCGGCTTGCTCCGAGCCGTACGGGCCCGACACGACGCGTTTCGTCTTGGGGTTCACGATGTAGTACGCGTCGGAGTCGTCGCCTTGCGCCTGCGCCTGCACCTGCGCGAGCAGGGCATAGAGCGACGGCTGCTCCACCGGCTCGCCGCGAATCGTGATCGACGGCCCGATGAGCGAGTCCTCGAGGTCGAAGAGCTCGAGCTGCGCCGTCGTGCCGATGATCTCCGCGGCAGCCTGCGGATCCTGGATGCCGGGAAGCTGGATGACGATCTGGTCGTCACCCTGGGTGCGGATCTCCGGCTCCGAGACGCCGAGCTTGTCGACCCGGTTGCGCATGATCTCGACCGAGCGGTCGAGGTCCTCCTCGGTGAGGTCGCGGTTCGGCGGCGGAACGGCCTGCAACGTCACCTCGAGCCCGCCCTGCAGGTCGAGACCCAGTGTCGGGGACTTGTGGAGCGGCGAGCCCGGGACCGCGAGCAGGACGACGCCGACGAGCGCCACGGCGAGCAGCCCGAGGACGAGGAATGAGTTTCGCCTGCTCACGTTCGGCGTCCCAGGTTAGCGGCGGTCGTCGCCGGGCGATACGTCCCCGGCAGCGGCGCTAACCGCTTCTTCGCCGTCCGTAACGGCAGATTCATCCTGCTCGTCGGCATCTTCGAGCTCTTCGACGTCGTCGTCCTCCGGCGGAAGAACGGCCGCGATGCCCCTGCGGGTCATGTGCACGGTCACGCCGCTCGCGATCTCGACGACGATGTCGTCGCCCTCTACCTCGGAGATCGTCCCGTAGATGCCTCCCGTCGTGAGGACGTCGTCACCGACCGCGGCGCCGTCGATCATCGACTGCTGCTGGGCCTGTCGCTGACGCTGCGGGCGGATCATGAGCACGTACATCACACCCAGCATCAACACCATGATGATCAGGAATTGCACGGTTCCTCCTCCGGTGAGCCGGCGAGCCGAGCGAGTGCCTCGTCGCGGAAGGACGCGAACGAGCTCCGCTCGATCGCCGCTCGCGCACGCGCGGTCAGATCGAGTACGAAACGCAGATTATGCAGGCTCAGGAGCCGAAGCCCGAGCATCTCCCGCTGCGTGACGAGATGTCGCACGTAGGCGCGGGAGAAGCGCACGCACGCCGGGCAGTCGCACTCGGCGTCGAGCGGGCGTGAATCGGCTCGATACGCGGCGTTGCGGAGGTTGAGACGGCCCTCCCACGTGAGCGCCGACCCGGTGCGCGCCGTGCGGGTCGGGAGCACGCAGTCGAACATGTCGACGCCGCGGCTTATGACCTCGAGAATGCCCTCGGGGTCGCCGATTCCCATGAAGTACCGCGGATAGCGCTGGGGAAGGAGTGGCGCCGCCCACTCCACGCAGTCGAGCATCTGCTCCTTCGACTCGCCCACCGCGAGACCGCCGAGCGCGTAACCGTCGAAGGGCAGCGCGGTGATCTCGTCGATCGAGCGCCGCCGCAGCTCCGCATGCGTGGCCCCCTGCGCGATCCCGAAGCGGAGCTGGCCGGCGGCACGTGGCGCATCCACCTGCCGACGGGCCCACTCGGTGGTGATGCGTACCGCGCGCTCGAGGTCGGAGGCCTGCGCAGCTGCGGGCAGGCAGACGTCGAGGCACATCGCCACGTCCGAGCCCAGGCGGCGCTGGACCTCCGCGACACCCTCGGGCGTGAACCGAGCATCGGACCCGTCGTAGACGGAGCGAAACGTGACCCCGTCGTCGTCGAGCGCGGCGATGGTATCGCGGAGCGAGAAGACCTGGAAGCCGCCCGAGTCCGTCAGGATCGGGCCGTCCCACCCGGAGAAGGCATGTAGCCCGCCCAGCTCCTCCACGACGCGGTCTCCCGGCCGGAAGTGCAGGTGGTACGTGTTCGCGAGGACGACGTCGGCGCCCAGCGCCCGTACCTCGTCGGGGTGCAGCGACTTCACCGTGCCCTTCGTGCCGACGGGCATGAACGCCGGTGTGCGGATCTCCCCGTGCGCGGTCGCGAGGACTCCGGCTCGCGCGGCGGAGTCGGTCGCCTCGATGCGAAAGCTCACGTCAGAGGACCAGCATCGCGTCGCCGAACGAGTAGAAGCGGTAGCGCTCGACGATCGCCTCCCGGTAGATCTCCCGAACGACGTCGATTCCGGCGAACGCCATGACGAGTGCGAGCAGGGTCGACCGCGGCAGGTGGAAGTTCGTCAGCAGCGCATCGACCCGGCGAAACGCGAATCCAGGCGTGATGAACAGCGTCGTCCGCCCCGCGAGCTCGCCCGATCGTGCGACGGTCTCGAGCACGCGAACCGTCGTGGTTCCGACCGCGAGCACGCGTTCGGCCGCGTCGATCCGCTGCCACGCGCCGAGCGTCACCGAATAGCGCTCGCCGTGCAACCGGTGCTCCTCGAGCGTTTCTGTAGTGACGGGACGGAACGTGTCGAGCCCGACGTGCAGCGTCACGCGAATCGGATCGAGCGCGGCGAGGAGCTCGCGCGTGAAGTGCAGCCCGGCGGTCGGGGCCGCCGCCGAGCCCTCGACCTCGCCGTACACGGTCTGATACCGGAGCGGGTCGGTGAGCGACTCGTGGATGTACGGCGGCAGCGGCATGTCTCCCTCGGGCGCTCCCCGAAGTGCGACCAGCCAGCGACCGCCGCCCAACGGCTCGCGCAAGCGCACGGGGCCGAGCTCCTCGCCGGCTCGCAGCCGCCGCGACGGCCGGACGAGCGCCTCCCACGTCCCGTTGTCGTCGACCCGCTCGAGGAGCAGCACCTCGGCCGCGCCGCCCGACTCGCGCTGCAGCCGAAGCCGCGCCGGCACGACCCGTGTGTCGTTGACCACGACGAGCTCGTCGCCGAGGACGTCGGGAAGCTCGCGGAAGCTCCGGTGCTCGACCGTCCCACTGGCTCGGCGATAGACGAGGAGCCGTGACGCGTCCCGCGGCTCGACGGGGACCTGCGCGACGAGCTCCGGGGGCAGGTCGTACTCGAGGCTCGACGTGTCCATCCGGCGAGGAGAGTAGCCTCGCGCCCGTGGATACCCAGGCACTCGAGCGGGCGAAGCAGCGCATCGCGGACGCCGCGGCCGGCAGGCCGGAGCCCGCCGCGATCGAGGCCGCGCTCGAGCGCTCGCGCAGCCAGATCGAGGGTCTGGCCGCCACCGCCGCCGAACTGGAGGCGTCCCTGCCCGAGCACGTGGGCGCCGCGGTGCGCGACGGCGTACGCGCCGAGGTCCTCCCGGTTGCACGGCACATCGCCGAGATCCGAGGCCTGCTGAACCAGGCGATCCGCCGCCTGGAACGGATCGAGGGCGATCTCCTCGCCGAACGTCACGCGCGCGTCGACGACCTCACGCTCGTCGTCGACCTCGTCAGCTCCGGCTGGCGCGGTGTCGACGCCAGGCTCGAACGTCTCGAGCGCCACGCGGGCGACTCCGATACGCCGAGCGGGCCGTTGACGCACGACGAGCGCGAGCCGGCTCTCGAGCACGCAGCCGCCGCGTAGGGCTAGTTCGCCGGCACGACCGGCAGCACGACCCGGAACCGGCTCCCGGCGCCGACGTTCGAGCTGAGCTCGATGCCGCCCCCGAGCGCGACGGCGAGCTCGCGGGCGATCGGCAACCCGAGGCCGGTGCCGTCGGCGTCCTGTGACACGAACGCCTCGAAGATCCGCGTTCGCTGCGACGGCGGCACGCCCGGCCCCGAGTCGACGACGTCGACGGATACGACGCCGTTCGCGGACGCGAGCCGGAGCTCGATCCTTCCACCGTCCGGCGTCCAGCGGAACGCATTGGAGAGGAGGTTCGTGATCACCTGGAGCACGCGATCCCCGTCGGACACGATCACGGGCGCGGCGTCGGCACCCGAGATCGAGTAGTCGATCTCCCTGCGACGTGCCTCCTCGGTGAACGCCCCGTATGCGTGGTCGAGCACGCGCTCGAGATCGACCTCCTCCTGGCGCACCGTGAACCGATGAGCTTGGAGCTTCGCGAGGTCGAGCACGTCTCCGACGAGGCGCTCCAGACGGTCGGTCTCCGCCGCGACGATCTCCAGCGACGTCTGAACCTGATCCGGCTCGCTCACGACGCCTTCGCGGATCGCCTCGACGTGTCCGCGGATCGCGGTCAGTGGCGTGCGGAGCTCGTGCGTCACGGACATGAGAAACGAGCGCTTGAGCTTCTCCGCCTCCGCGAGCTTGTCCACCATGCCACGGAAGCGTCTGCTCAGGAGCGCGATCTCGTCCCGCCCTCGCGCCTCCGGAATCTCCACGTCGTACCGGCCGGCCGCGACGTCCTCCGTCGCGCGAGTCAGAACACGCACCGGCTCGGTCAGCCGGCGTGACAGCCAGAGGAAGAGGAGGCCCGCCAGCGCGATGCCGACCGCGAGCGCGAGCGCGAGCCGCCCGAGCAGCGTCAGCCACTCCTCGCGGAGCTCCGCCTCGGGCTTCGCAACGACCAGCCAGCCGAACGGCTCCGTGCCCTGCACGAGCTGCACCGGCTGCACGGCCGCGATGAGCCGGCGGCTCTCGCCGGGCGGCGTGAACTCGACGATCACCTGCTGATCGCGGGCGAGCTCGGCACCCCCGAGCGCGCTTCGGGGAAGGCGAGTCAGCCCGAAGCGCTGGGTCGGAAACGGCGTGAGACCGACGTAGTAGAGCTCGTCACCCGTTGCCAGCTCGAGACTCTCTGCCGCGAACTCGGGCGCCCTCGTCCCCTCGTCGGACGAGCGCAGCGCCGCCGCGGCGTACAGGGCGGCGAGACCCGATGCCTCACGCCGCAACTCTTCCACCGATTGCTGACGCGTCACGTCCTGGAAGAGGCGCACGGCGAGCGCGATCGAGACGAGACCGAAGACGAGGACGACGGCGAGGAACACCGCCGTGAGGCGGAACCGAAGCGTTCCCAGCATGGGATCCAGGGTAGAGCCTCAGAGGGTCGACGCAGTCGCGCGGTCCGACGCGACCTTGTAGCCGACGCCCCACACGGTGACGATCGGCGACGCGTCTCCGAGCTTGCGCCTGATCTGGCGCACGTGCACGTCGACGGTACGCGTGTCCCCGGCGAACGTGTACCCCCAGACGCGCTCGAGGAGCTGGTCGCGTGTGAGGACGATCCCCCGGTGGTCGAGCAGCTCCCAGAGGAGGTCGAACTCCTTCGGCGCGAGCCGGATCTCCTCGTCTCCGACGTGCACCTCGCGCTTGCCCGCATTGATCGTGAGGTCTCCGTGCTGGAGCTCCTCGGACTCGGTTCGCCGACGCTCGGGTGCCGCCCGGCGGAGGATGCTCTTCACGCGAGCGACCAGCTCACGCGGGTTGAACGGCTTCGTCATGTAGTCGTCGGCGCCGACCTCGAGCCCGATGATCTTGTCGATGTCCTCGTCACGCGCCGTGAGCATGAGGATCGGCACGTCGGACGTCTTGCGAATCCTCCGGCAGAGCTCGACGCCGTCCCCGTCCGGCAGGTTGAGGTCGAGGATGACGAGCGCGGGAGTCTCCCCGGCGAGCGCGATCAGCGCGGTCTGCGCGCTCGCGGCCGTCTTGACCGCGTAGCCGGCGTTGCGCAGGTACGCGGCGACGAACGACGCGATCGACGTCTCGTCCTCGACGACCAGGATCGTGTGCGGCGTGGTCACTGCGCGGCCTTCGGCTGCGGCTCGAGCGGCTCGAGGACGAAGCGCTCGGGCTCGAGCGGAAGCGGCGTGCACGTCAGCGGCTCGACGCTGCAGTCGGTTCCGTCGAGGGAGTAGACGCCCAGGTCATCCGCTTCGAAGCGGGGCTCTCCGTCGAGCATGACGTTGCCCCGTCCGACTGCGGACACGGTGATCCCGGCGCCCCGGGCAACCATGCGATAGCCGCCGCCCAGCATCCTGAAGCGAAGGCCGATCCCCTTGTAGACGATCGTGCGGGGGCCGACTCGCTCCTGGGTGAGCTTGCGCCCGTACACGACGGCGGTGTAGCGATCGAACGGCGTGTGATCGGTCACGCGCAGAGAGCCGGTCGTGAGCCGACCGACGACGGATCCCTTGAGGTCGATCATCACCACACCCCTACCGCGCTCGACGGACAGCGTGCCGGGGGTCGGCTGGACAGCCCACCCGACGGTGGCGGCTGCGAGCGCCGTAACGGCGCAGACGAGGAGGACGAGCTTCCGCATGGCCCGCCCTAGTATCGGCATCCGCCGTGTGACCGCGATGAGATGCGTGTAAGGAGACTGTTAGCGGACACCCGACCGTACGTCACCGTAGATTCACACCCGATCCCTTGACGGAGATCTCCGACTTCGGCCTGATCGTCTTCGCGGTGTCGGCGACCGTGTTCGTCGCCCTGCTGGGAATGCGCCTGGCCGACCGTCTTTCGCTCCCGTATGCGGCCGTGATCCTCGTCGGGGCGATGGCGCTCGCCGAGACGTCGAACTCGATCCAGGACGCGCTGTCGATCCTCGACGTGGAGCGGCTCACCGTCGTTGCGCTCGTCGTCATCCTCTTCGACGGCGGCCTCCACATCGGCTTCCGCCGCTTCCGACAGTCCCTCGGGCCCATCCTGGCTCTCGGCGTACTCGGCACCTTTGCCACGGCCGGGCTCGTAGCAGTTGCCGCACACTACGTTCTCGGCCTCGACTGGATCTTCGCCGGGCTCGTGGGCGCCGCGATCGCGCCGACGGACCCGGCAGTCACGTTCTCGGTCTTCGGCTCACGCGAGATCCGCGGTCGCGCCGGCACGATCCTCGAAGGCGAGGCGGGAATGAACGATCCGGTGGGCATCGCGCTCATGATCGGAATGATCGAGCTCGCGACCCACGACGACGAGGACTTCTCGATCGTCGTCTCCGAGTTCGCCGTCGAGATGACTCTCGGGCTCCTCGTGGGAGTCGCAGGAGCGCTTGCGCTCCTGCCGATCATGCGCCACGTCCGGCTGACCGGGCCGGCGCTCTATCCGATCCGGGTGCTCGCCGGCGCGGGAATCGTCTACGGGCTCGCCGCGGTCACTGGAGGCTCCGGCTTTCTCGCGGCGTTCGTCGCCGGAGTCCTCCTCGGAGACGTCGCCGCGACCCGGAAGGGCGAGATCGAAGGGTTCCTCTCCTCTCTGTCCGGACTCGCGGAGATCGCCGCGTTCGTCGCTCTCGGCCTCACGGTCGCGCTCGGGGACATCGAGTCCGGCGAGACGTGGGTCGACGGCGTCGTGCTCGCGCTGATCCTCGCGTTCGTCGCGCGGCCGCTTGCAATCCTCCCGCTGCTCCTCCCGGCTCGGCTCACGTGGGGCGAGCGCGTGTTCATCGCGTGGGCGGGACTCAAGGGCGCGGTGCCGATTCTGCTCGGGGCCCTTGCGCTCCTCTCGGGCGTGGAAGACGCCGGACGGCTGTACGGGATCGTCTTCATCGTCGTCCTCTTCTCGGTGGTGGTGCAGGGAGCTTCGGTGCCGATCGTCGCGCGACGGCTCCGAATTCCGTTCCGGCGCGTCGACCACGACCTCGCCGAGGTGCTCGAGTTCGTCGTCCGCGACGACGCCTTCGCGAGCGGTCGCCGGATCGCGGACCTGCCGCTCGGTGAGCGCGCCTGGGTCGGCGTTCTCATTCGCGGCGGACGCCCCCAGCCCGTCTCGGGCGGCACCCTTCTCGAGCCCGGCGATCGCGTCCATGTGTACTGCCAGCCCGAGGACGCAGCGGCGCTCGGACGGATCTTCGCGGGGTCCAGCGGCTGACGCGTCAGTCGTAGGTGAAGAAGCCCCGCCCGCTCTTGCGCCCGAGGAGACCGGCGTGCTTCATCGCCACGATGCGCGGGGGCGGCGCCATCCGCGGCTCGCGGAGCTTCTCGTAGAGCGCCTCCGACGCATGGACGTGCACATCGATCCCCACGAGATCGACGAGCGCGCACGGACCCATCGGCCACCCTGCGCCGGCGGTCATCGCGGTGTCGAGGTCCTGCGGGGTGACGCGGGCCTCGTCGAGGATGCGGATGCAGTCGTTCAGCAGCGGGATGAGGACGCGGTTGACGACGAACCCGGGCGTGTCGTGGCACCGGATCGGCCGCTTGCCCAGGCGCGCGCCGACAGCGAACGCCGCCTCCACTGTTTCGTCGGTGGACAGCTCGGCACGGACGATCTCGACGAGCGGCATCAGCGGCGCCGGATTGAAGAAGTGCATCCCGATGACGCGCTCCGGCGTCGACACTGCCGCCGAGATCTCGGTCACCGAGAGCGCCGACGTGTTCGTCGCGAGGATCGCGTCCGGGCGGACGATGCCCTCGAGCGCCGCGAACAGCTCGAGCTTGGCCTGGAGGTCTTCGACGATCGCCTCGATCACGAGGTCGCAGTCGGCGAAGTCCGCGAGCTCCGTCGTCAGGAAGAGCGATGCGAGCGCCGCTTCGCGCTCATCCGCGCTCATCTGCTCCTTGTCGACCTTGCGTTGGAGGAAGTGCGCGATCCGGTCGCGCGCCTTGGCCCCCAGCTCGCCGGACACCTCGCGACCGACGGTCTCGTACCCGGCCTCGATCGCGAGCTGTGCGATCCCGGCACCCATGGCGCCGAGACCCACGACGCCGACTCGACGGATCTCCGGCCCGCTCATGACCGGCGGGATGCTACCCGCGGATCACGAGCCCGAGCCCGTACCGGGTTACCCGTGGAACCGGCGCCGCCAGTCGACCTCGTCGATGCGGGAATCTGCTCCGGCGAGGTACGCGAGCGGCAGGAAAACCACGATGGCGGCGATGAGGATGTACCCGAGCATGGGCTCATCTTGCATCACCCGTATCGATCAGCACCAGTCGGGTACGTCACCCGGTCGATCAGTCGAGCTGATCGAGCTACGCGACTATCAGAGCCGCTCGAGCACGCCGGCGATGGCCTGGCCCTGGCCGATGCACATCGTCGCGATCCCATATCGCACCTCGCGGCGCTCGAGCTCGTTCACGAGCGTCGCCGTGATCCGCGCGCCGGTTGCACCGAGAGGATGGCCGAGCGAGATCCCACCGCCGTTCGGATTCACGTCGCCGCGCTCCCAGCGCTCGTGCAGCCCGGTGTCGGCGAGGAACTGGAGGACGACGGACGCGAACGCCTCGTTCACCTCGATCACCGAGATGTCGTCCCAGCCGAGCCCCGCCTTGGCGAGCGCCCGCTCGCACGCCTCGGGGTTCCCGTGGAGCATGCGGTACGGATCGACTCCGGAGAGCCCGAACGAGACGAACCGTGCGCGCGGCTCGAGCCCGTGCTCGGCGACCGCCGCCTCGCTCGCGAGAAGCATCGCGGCGGAGCCGTCGACGATCGAGCTCGAGTTCCCGGCCGTGACGACCCCGTCTGCCTTGAAGGCGGGCTGCAGGGACGCAAGTTTTTCGAGCGACGTGTCGCGGCGCGGAGTCTCGTCCACTGCGAACAGGACGACCGCGCCCCCCGCTCCGACCTCGATCGGGACGATCTCGTTCTCGAACTTGCCCTCGTCGGTCGCCGCGACCGCACGCCGATGTGACTCGAGCGAGTACTCGTCGAGGGCCTCACGCGAGAGGTTCCACTCCTCGGCGATCACCTCGGCCGAGATTCCCTGCGGGACGATCGGCCAGCGCTCGCCGATCTTCTCGTTCACGGCGCCCCAGCCGAGATCGCCTAGGTTCGAGCCCATCGGCACGCGCGTCATGTGCTCGACGCCGGCCGCGACGACGAGATCGAGATGGCCCGCCTGCACCGTCGACGCGGCGTTGAACGCCGTCTGCAGCGACGAGCCGCACTGGCGATCGACGGTCGTCGCGCACACCGTCTCCGGCCACCCGGCGACGAGAACGGCGCCGCGGCCGACGTTGAGCGCCTGCTCGCCGACCTGAGTCACGCACCCCATCTGCACGTCCTCGATCGCTTCGGGATCGACGTCGACACGCCCGACGAGGCCGTTCAGCACCTGAGCGGCGAGCTCGTCCGAGCGGATCTCCGACAGCGACCCGTTTCGCCTTCCGATCGGAGAGCGAACCGCATCGACGACGAAGGCGTCAGCCATCGGCAACAGCATAGAGGCGCCACCTTCCCGGAACGCACTTCAGCTCGTGCTCGCCGCGCTCCTCGAAGGCGAACCCGGAGCCCGCGACGAGATCCTTCACCGTGCTCGACACGAGCACCTCCCCAGGGCCCGCGAGCGAGGAGATCGGCGCGCCGGTGACGACCGCGATGCCGGAGATCTTCTCGCCGACGCGCTCGCACTCACCCGCGTGGACGCCCGCCCGGACACGCAGATCGAGCTCCGCGGCGCCTTCGACGATTCGCGCGGGCACAGGCCATCGCGCGCGCCGGGCCTTCGAACCGGCAGAAGAACCCGTCCCCGGCGGTGTCGACCTCCTCGCCGCGATGCGCGCGAGCTCCCTGCGTACGTCCGCGTGGTGGCGCGTCAAGACCTCGCCCCACTGCCTGTCCCCCACTCGGCCGCACGTCTCGTCGAGTCGACGAGATCGGTGAAGAGCACGGTCGCGAGCACGGAGTCCGGCACCTGCCTGGGCGTGCTGCCCGCCAGGAAGTCGTCGATCGCCTCCAGCGAGAGATCGTTTCCCAGAGGGCGAAGCCTTGTCCGGGGAGATCGACGTACGCGGCGCCGGGAATGACCGCGGCGACCTCCGCGGAGCCCGTCTCCTGCCGCCACTTGTCGAGAACGATCGTCGGCACGCGGATGGCCGGTAGCACGTCGGAGATGTCCAGCTCGACCTGCATCCGCCTGAACTCGACGATCGTCGCCGGGCTCGCGGTCAGGCGGTGGTGCTCGACGAAGCGATCCAGGTACTCCCGAACGTCGGCCCACTGCGGATTCAGCATTCGTCCCAGCTCTTCCAGGTAGTCGCGGTCGCCC
>JAJTCQ010000028.1 GCA_021323315.1 Gaiellaceae bacterium
GTCGCCTCACCGACGAGGACGGTGCTTGGGTCCGCCGCCGACTGGATCCGCGCCGCGGTGTTGACGAGATCGCCGGCGACCATTCCTTGTCCTTCTGCGCCGAGCGTGACGGCAGCCTCTCCCGTTAGAACCCCTGCGCGCGCCTGCAGGGCGGCGTCGAGCTCGGGAATCGCCGTGAGAAGGTCGAGCGCGGCACGGACTGCGCGCTCCGCGTCGTCCTCCGTCGCCGTCGGCGTGCCCCAGACGGCCATGACGGCATCGCCGATGAATTTCTCCACTGTGCCGCCATAGCGCTCGACGATGCCGCGTGCGGTGTCGAAGTAGCGCGAGAGCAGCTCGCGGGTCTCCTCGGCGTCGCGTCCCTCGGACGCGGTCGTGAAGCCGACGAGGTCGGCGAACAGCACGGAGACGAGGCGACGCTCGGCAGCGGGCGTTGCCGCGCCGGTTACGGGCGGCGCTGCTGCGCTGACGGCGAGTGCCGTCCCGCACTCGCCGCAGAACTTCACGCCAGGGGCGTTCGGCGTGCCACACGATGGGCATGCCGTCGTCAGCGACGAGCCGCACTCGCCGCAGAACTTGCGTCCGCCCTCGTTCGCGGAGCCGCAGGCCGCGCAGAGAACTTCAGCTGCCACGTGCGAACTCTAATCCGATCGGCCGGTGGCTACATTCCCGACGTGACCACCGAGTCGGCCGTCGCCCACGAGCTCAGTCCTTCGCGCGCCTGGTGGCTGCGCGTGCCTGCGACCTTGCTAGGCCCGCGCTCCGTGTTCTTCGCGCTCCGTGAGGAGGACGAGGACGACGTCGCAGCGCGGGGAGAGCCGCTGCTTCTCATCACGCTGCTCGCGGGAATGGCCGCCGTGCTGGCGACTCCGACGGCCGCGGACCTCCTCGACAACCCGGAGTACGACGCGATGTTGCTCGCGATCTGGACCTTCATCGCGGGAGGCCTCTACGGTGCGGTCGGCTACTTCGTGATCGGCTTCGCCGTGTTCTTCGGCGTCCGCCTGCTCGGGAGTCTCGGTGGCTTTCGGCGCTCGCGACAGATCGTCGGCTTCGCCCTCGTGCCGCTTGCTGCGTCCCTGCTCGTGACGTTGCCGCTGCGGCTGGCGATCTACGGCGGCGACACCTTCCGCGGAGGGGGTGCGGACGAAGGGCTCGGCGGAGATCTTCTCCTCGGCCTTCAGCTCGGCGCCGCTGCCTGGTCGCTCGCGCTGCTTGCGATCGGCGTGCGCGTCGCGCACGGCTGGGACTGGCTCCGCACGCTCGGCTCCCTCGTCGCCGCGGTCGCGCTGCTAGCTGCGATCGTGGGCGTGTTCGCGATGCTCTGAGGCCGCCGCCTCGAAGAGCGCGAGCTCCTCGGCCGGCATGGCGTACGTGTGCTGCTCCTCCGGGAAGCGATGCTCGCGTACGTCGGCCGCATATTGCGCGAGCGCAGTGCGGATCGTCGCGCCGACGTCCGCGTAGCGCTTGACGAACCGAGCAGTGCGTCCGTCGTAGAGGCCGAGCAGGTCGTGCCACACGAGTACCTGACCGTCGCAAGCGGCACCCGCTCCGATCCCGATTGTCGGAACCGCGAGCTCGCGCGTGACGCGGGCGGCAACCGGTGCGGGAACCGCCTCGAGGACGAGCGAGAAGCAACCCGCGGCCTCGAGTGCGCGCGCGTCCTGGAGCAGAGCGGCGGCTTGCTCCGCGGTGCGACCCTGGGCCTTGAAGCCGCCGAGCATGGTGGCGGACTGTGGTGTGAGGCCGATGTGCCCCATGACCGGTATCCCCGCGGCGACGATCGCGCGCACGCGCGAGAGCATCACGCCCGCGCCCTCGAGCTTCACCGCGTCAGCGCCGGCCTCCTTCACGAATCGGATGGCGTTACGGACGGCGTCCTCGTCCGAGACCTGGAACGAGCCGAACGGCATGTCCGCGATCACGAGCGACCTCGACGCGCCGCGAGTGACCGCGCGCGTGAGGACCAGCATCTCCTCCATCGTCGCGGGCACGGTCGAGTCGTGGCCGAGGACGGTCATCGCGGCGGAGTCGCCCACGAGGACGAGGTCGACGCCTGCCTCGTGGGCGAGGCGCCCTCCCGGCGCGTCGTATGCCGTCACCATGACGATCGGCTGCCGCCGGGCTTTCAGCTCCGCGAGCTCGGTGAGCGGGAGCTTCCCGGGCGCCGGCGTTCCGGGCGCTGGCTTCTGGGGACGGATGCTCATTGGGCTTCTCCTTCGAGGACGACGTTGTCGATTAGTCGGGTCGAGCCGACGCGGACGGCGCCGGCGAGGACGGGCGGGTCGAAATCCGCGACCTCGAGGTAGTCGATCTCGAGGCCGTTGGCGGCTGCGAGTTCGGCGAGCGCCTGCTCGCGATCGCGCGTCGCCAGCGCGCGCGAGAGCGCGAGCGCGCGGCGGCGCTCGTCCGGCGAGAGACGCGCGTTGCGGGATGAGAGCGCGAGGCCGTCGGCGTCTCGAACCGTCGGGACCACCCGGAGCTCGACCTCGAGCGCCAGATCGCGGATCAGCGTCCGGATCACCTCGACTTGCTGCGCGTCCTTCTGACCGAAGTACGTGCGCGTGGGGCGAACGATCGAGAAGAGCTTCAGCACGACGGTCGCCACACCGCGGAAGTGGCCCGGCCGGAACCGTCCCTCGAGGATCGAACCGACCTCGGTCACGTCGACCCAGGTCTGGAAGCCGGGCGGGTACATCTCGTCGTGCGACGGTGCGAACACGACGTCGACGCCGGCCTCGGCGGCGACCGCGAGGTCGCGCGCTTCGTCGCGTGGGTAGCGAGCGAGGTCGCCGGCATCCGCGAACTGGGCCGGGTTGACGAAGAGGCTCATGACGACGGTCTCGTTCCCGGCGCGCGCAGCGCGGAGGAGCGCGAGGTGCCCGTCGTGCAGCGCGCCCATCGTCGGGACGAGCCCGATCGATCCGGAGCGCAGCGGCGCGAGAACCTCTCGCGCCCCGGCGATGGTCCGTACCAGGTTCATCGGACCGTCCCGAGTCCTCGTGACACCGTGTCACCTGGCAACTCCCGGCCGGCGATCGTCGCCGTTGCCTTCGCGAGGACGAGGTAGAGCTCCTCCAGTTCGGGACGCTCCGTGCGGATCACCGCGAGGTGTCGTTCGACCGTGTGCCAGTCGCCGCGCGCGATCGGGCCCGTGAGCTCGAAGCCCGTGTCCATCACCCCGCGTATGAGCGGATCCAGCGCCTCGGGCGGGGCGCCGGCCGCGTCGAGCAACGAACGCGCAGCGGCTCGGAGGGTCACGAGGTAGTTGGAGGCCACCGCCGCGCCCGCGTGATAGGCGGCGCGCCTGTCGTCATCGAGGTCGAACGGCCGGAGTCCGAGCGTCTCGGCGAGCCACCTGGCGGCGGCGCGGGCCTCGTCGGTCTCGGCGCTCACCGCGCCCCAGACGCCGTCGAGCTGCTCGGGACCGCGGTCCTTCGAGAACGACTGCAGCGGGTGGAGCGAGAAGCGTCGAGTGTGCGGGTCGAGCACGTCCAGCGGCGTCGCGCCGCTGACGTGCGCGACCCACGGCCCGACCGAGATCCCCCCCGCGACCTCGGCGATCGCACGGTCGGGGACGCAGAGCAGCACGAGCGCGGGGTTCGCCGAGTCCGGCGCGACTCCGCGTTCGGCCAGCCGCGCACTCATGGTCGAGCCCACGCGTCCCCGCGCGCCCACGATGTGGATGCTCTCGATCATCTGGTTGGCTCCAGTTCCCGTTCGGGATACCGGGCAGCGGAAGTGTGCCTCGCGGCGCTACCTCTGGGCAAGGCGCGCTTCGAGGTGGGCGCGCACGCCCGGCCAGTCGTCGTCCGTGACGGCGTACCACGCGCTGTCGCGGTTCTCGCCGCCGCGGACGAGCATGTGCTTGCGGTGAATCCCCTCGAACGTCGCGCCCAGCGCCTCGAGCGCGCCGCGTGAGCGCTCGTTCAGCGCATCGGTCTTGAGCTCGACGCGCCGGCAGCCCCAGGTCTCGAATGCGTGGCGCAGCTGCAGGTACTTCGCCTCGACGTTCGCGCCGCTGCTCCAGACGTCGGGACGGAGCCACGTCCAGCCGATCTCGACCGACCCGTGCTCGGGTCGTAACGCCAGGAAGCGGGTCGAGCCGACGACCTCCTCGTAACTGATCGTTACAAGCGGCATCTCCGCTCCTGTTGCTGCGGCGTCGAGCGAGTTCGCGACGAACCTCTTCCACTCCTCGCGCGTCTGCGGCTGTACGACGCTGAGCCAGCGCCAGATGCGGGGAGCCCGCGATGCGAACCAGAGCCCTTCCTCGTGCTCGGTCCGAAGCGGCTCGAGGCGGACGATGCGCCCTTCGAGCGTCGGTGCCGTCCACTCGGCCACGCCGTTCGACAGTACACTCGGTTCGTGCCGATCTACGAGTACGCGTGCATGGAGTGCGAGTCGCATTTCGAGGAGCTCGTCCGCTCGGGCGACCAGGCCGTGACGTGCCCCGAGTGCGGCGCGGCGAAGGTCCTCAAGCAGCTCTCCAGCTTCGCCGTGCACGGCGCCGCATCCAAGCCCGCCTTCAGCGGACCGTCGGGTAGCGGCGGTGGATGCTGCGGCGGCTCGTGCGGCTGCGGCCACTGAGGAGCGGCTCAAGTCGCATCCGGGTGACGCCGTAGACTGGGGTCGCGATGGACACCGTCGAGCGCGCAGCTGCGCTTCGGCAGTACGCCGAGGAGACGTCGATGTGCACGCGCTGTGCGCTCGCGAACGGACGCACTCAGGTGGTCTTCGGCTCCGGCAGTCCCGACGCGGAGCTGATGTTCGTCGGCGAGGCGCCGGGCTTTCACGAGGACCAGCAGGGAGTCCCCTTCGTGGGCCAGGCGGGCAAGCTGCTCGACGAGCTGCTCGGAGGAATTGGGCTGACGCGCGCCGATGTCTTCGTGGCAAACGTTCTGAAGTGCCGACCACCGGGTAATCGAGACCCGCAGCCCGAGGAGATCGCCTCCTGCGAGCCGCACCTCTTCCGGCAGATCGAGCTGATCCAGCCGCAGCTCGTCGCGACGCTCGGGAACTTCGCGACCAAGCTCTTGTCGGGCAAGCCGGCGGGCATCACCAGGGTGCACGGGTACGAGCAGGAGGTCACGCTCGGCGCGCGGACCGTGCTCCTCTATCCGCTGTACCACCCCGCCGCGGCCTTGTACACGCCGTCGATGCTCAAGGTGCTGGAGGAGGACTTCGCGCGCATCCCGGCGCTCCTCGACCGCTCGGTCGAGGAGCCCGCGGCGGCGGACGAGATTCCCGCTGCGGTGCTCCGGCCCGAGCCGGAATCGGTTCAGCTCGGCCTCTTCTGAATGCGGACCGAGCTCGCGAGCGTCTCCGCGAGCGAGACCGAGCGGATCGCGGCCGTCCTGGCGGGACGCCTCATGGTCGGCGACGTCGTCGGCGTCTCGGGTGAGCTCGGTGCGGGCAAGACGACGTTCGTGCGCGGTGCGTGTCGCGCCCTGGGCGTGACCTCGCCGGTCACGAGCCCGACGTTCACGATCGGCCACCGCTACTCCGGCGATGTCGACGTTTCGCACCTCGACTTCTACCGCTTCGCAGGCGTCTCCGCGGCGGAATGGGGCGACCTCGAGCCGTACTTCGAGGACGCGATCGTGTTCGTCGAGTGGCCGGAGGTCGGCGCTTCAGTGCTGCCGCCGGCGCGCCTGACCGTGGCGCTCGAGCACGCGGGGGGCGACAGGCGCCGCATCGCCCTCGCCTCCGCGGAGACCGCGCTGGTACAAGGCGTCTCCTGATGCTCGTCCTCGCTTTCGACACCGCCACCGACGTCACGACAAGTGCTCTCGTTCGAGACGGGGACGTGCTCGGCGAGCGCGTCGGCGAGGCGCGCACGCTGCTCGAGGATCTCGACGAGCTCCTGGCAGGGGCGACCGCGGGGGCATCGGATCTCGACGCGCTCGTCGTCGGCACCGGGCCGGGGAGCTTCACGAGCACCCGCATCGGCCTCGCGGTCGCGCGAGGTCTCGGCCTCGCGCTGTCGGTTCCCGCTGCGGGCGTGTCGACGCTCGACGCCCTCGCGGCGGCGCATCCCGGCGCGTACGCCGTCCTCGACGCGCGCAGGCGCGAGGTGTTCGTGGCCGGGCCGCGTGCGGTCTCTCCCGACGAGCTCGAGCTCGAGCCGGGCACGCTGTGCATCGGGAACGGCGCCGTCCGGTATCGCGCGACACTCGAGCGGCTCGGGGCCGAGGTCCCCCCCGACGACGACGAACGCCACCTTCCGCATGCGCGACTCCACGCCGCGCTCGCGCGCGAGCTCGGGCCCGTCGAGGGGATCGAGCCGATCTACGCGCGCCTTCCCGACGCGGAGCTCTCGCGCACGTGAACGTCGAGCTGCGCAGGCTGGAGACCGGCGACCTCGACGAGGTCGAGGAGATCGAGCGCGAGTCCTATCCGACGCCCTGGTCACGGTCGATGTTCGATGCCGAACTCCGCAAGCCGAGCTCGCTCGCACTGGGAGCATTCACGGAGCGCGACCGCCTCGTCGGATACGCGTTCGTCTCACGCTACGTCGACGCGTGGCACGTCATGAACGTCGCCGTCGCAGACACGTACCGGCGCCGTGGGATCGCCGTCGCGCTGCTCGAGCGGCTCTTCGACGTCACGGCGACCGACCCGCGACGCGGCTACACGCTCGAGGTCCGCGTCTCGAACACGGGCGCGATTGCGTTGTACGAGAAGCTCGGCTTCGAAGCGCGTGGCGTCCGTCGCGGCTACTACACGGACAACCGCGAGGACGCGCTGATCATGTGGCGCGAGCCGACGCCGTCCGAGCAGGCGTCGTGATCCTCGGCATCGAGACGTCCTGCGACGAGACCGCAGCCGCCGTGGTGACCGAGGACGGCCGCATCCTCTCGTCCGTCGTGTCGTCGCAAGCGGCGCTCCACGCGCGTTTCGGGGGCGTCGTGCCCGAGGTGGCCTCGCGGCGACATCTGGAGCTCGTCTCGCCCGTCGTCCGCGCGGCGCTCGACGACGCCGGCCAGTCGCTCGACGCAGTCGAACGGGTCGCAGTCACCCAAGGCCCCGGCCTCGTCGGCGCACTCCTCGTCGGCATCTCGGCGGCCAAGGGCCTCGCCTGGGCGCGGCGCCTCCCGCTCGTCCCGGTCGACCATCTCGAGGGGCACGTGGCGTCGCTCTACCTCGAGCCGGGCGCGCTCGAGCCGCCGTTCACCTGCCTGCTCGCGAGCGGCGGGCACACGATTCTCCTCGCGGTCAGGGAGAAGGGCCGGTCCGAGCGGCTCGGGACGACACTCGACGACGCCGCAGGCGAGGCTTTCGACAAGGGTGCGCGGCTGCTCGGTCTCGGCTATCCGGGCGGAGCTGCGATCGATCGCATCGCTCGGGAAGGCGATCCGGCGGCGTTCGACTTCCCCGTTGCCCGCGTGCCCGGTCTCGACCTCTCGTTCTCGGGGCTGAAGACCGCGCTTCTCTATGCCGTTCGCGATCTCGAGCCTGTCGAGCTCGAGGCCCGGCGAGCCGACCTCGCCGCGTCGTACCAGCGCGCGATCGTGCGGGCGCTCGTAGGGCGGCTGCGCGCGGCGGCGGAGGCTACCGGTCTCGAGCGGATCGCCGTCGTGGGCGGGGTGGCTGCGAACTCCGAGCTGCGCGCGGCACTTCCCGACGCGGCCTTTGCGCCCCTCCAGCTGTGCACGGACAACGCTGCGATGATCGCGTCGTGTGCGCGGTTCGTCGAGGCGCTTCCCTACCCTCGCTACCTTGGCCTCGATGCGTACGCGTCCCTCTCCTAGAGCACTCGCACTTCTCGCGGCGGCAGCTGCGCTCGCCGTCGGCGCCGCCGGAGGCCGGGCGCAGGAGCAGCCGGCGCAGTCGGTCGACGAGGCCGGGTGGCAGGGCGTCCTCGGCGTACGGGACGCGGTCTCCACGGCGCAGCGCTACGTCGTCCTGTTGAGGCCTCCCTCGCTGGCGGCGCGAGTGCGTGCGGCCGGAGGGCGCGTCTCGGAGACGCAGATGCGCGCCTGGTCGGCGTCCGCCGTTGCGCAGCAGGAGCAGTTCCTCGCGCGGCTCTCTGCGGTCGGCGCCCGCATCGCGGCCGAGTACCGCTACACGCGCGTCGTCAACGGCTTCTCGGCTCGACTGGACCCGACCTCGGCCGCGCTGCTCGACGACGATCGCGAGGTGATCGGCATCTATCCGGTGCGCATCGCCTACCCCGCTCAGGCCGCCCAGTCGGACGGGGGCGTCCTTCCGTCTGCCGTCGCCGACCTCGAGATCGCCGGGCTCGACGGGTCGGGCGTGACGGTTGCGCTGCTCGACACCGGAGTCGATCCCTCGCATCCGTACCTGCGGCGACGTGTGCTCTCGGGCGTCGACGTGATCAACCCGGGGAGCGGTGGGATCGCACAGCCGCACCCCACGATCCCGGGACGGCCCGAGCGGCACGGGACCGAGCTCGCCGGGATCATCGCCGGCACCGAGGGGCCGGACGGACTGCACGGGATCGCGCCCGGAGCGTCGATCCTGCCGGTCCGCGTCGGTGGCTGGCAGCCGAACTCGGAAGGCGGCTACAGCATCTACTCGCGCACCGACCAGCTGCTCGCAGGACTCGAAGCCGCCGTCGATCCGAACGGCGACGGCGACGTCCTCGACGCAGCACGGATCGCGCTCATCGGCATGGTCGAGCCGTACGCGGCGTTCGCCGACGGACCGCTCCCGCGCGGGATCGCCGGTGCGGCCGACCTCGACCTGCTGACGATCGTCCCGGCCGGGAACGACGGGCGGGCAGGACCGGGCTACGGCAGCATCGCCGGACCAGGTGGAGCGGCCGACGCAGTCACGGTCGGAGCGGCGGACGGACGTCTCGCCGCCCCGACCGTCCGTGTCCACGTCCGCGCCGGCCTACGCGTCCTGTACGAGGAGGACATTCCGCTCGGCGGCGCACCGACCGAGACCGTGACCGCGGGAGTCGCAGTCGTGGATCGCCGCACGGCGTCGCGGGGCCTCCGGGCGCTCTTCGCCGAGGACGGCGTCAGCACGGTCGCGGGCCAGGCGGTGCTGCTGCCGCGCTCGGCGCTCTCGGACGACACTGTCGAGGAGGCGACCTCGGCGGGTGCGCTCTCGGTGCTCGTGGACGGGCCGCTCCCGGCCGGCGCCTTCAGCCTCGACGTTCCCGCCGGGGTGCCCGTGGTCGGGCTCGCCTCCGACGTCGTCGCCGAGATCCGCGCGATGCTCGCCGCGGGCGTCCCGGTCACGGTCGCGATCGGCAACGTCAAGGTCGCGAGCCGCGAGGCGGAGGGCTCGATCGCGGCGTTCTCGTCGCGCGGGCTCGTCCTCGACGGCTCCCTCAAGCCCGACCTCGCGGCGCCTGGGGTCTCCGTGCCGACGTCCGAGCCCGGACGCGGAGACGACGGCCAGGTGCGGTTCGGGACGATCAGCGGGACGAGCGCAGCCGCGGCGGTGACCGCGGGAGTCGCGGCCCTGGTGGCTCAAGGTCGGCCGGGGCTCGGGGCACGCCAGCTCCACGGTGTGCTCGTCGGGTCGGCGTCGCGCGCCGATCTCGATCCGACGGCCTCCGGCGCCGGCCTCGTCGACCTCCGGGCAGCGGTGCAGCAGGAGCTCATCGCCGAGCCGGCGTTGCTGTCGTTCGGCGCCGTCGCAGGCCCGGTCGGCGCGGAGCGCACGATCCGGATCACCAACGTCTCGACCCGGCGCATCTCGGTCTCGGTGGGCGTCTCGGCGATCGCGCCGAAGGGAGTCGAGATCGAGATCGATCCACAGCGGTTCCGCCTCAGGCCGGGACGGGGCGCGACCGTCGTCGTCCGCGCGAGTACGACGGCGCTGTCGGCGGCAGCCGGCGCGGCAACCGGCGAGGTCGTCCTGCGCGGCAGCGACACGCCCGAGGTGCACGTGCCGTGGACGGTCGCAGTGCCGCAGACCGTCGACCTCGTCTCCCGGATCAGGCTCAAAAAGACGGGGAACCGCGTCTCGGACGCGACCCCCGCTGCGCTGTCGTTCGTGGCCGGCTCGGTCACGGCCGCACCGGATCCACAGGTGCGGGCGATCGAGCTGCTCGAGGTCGAGCTCCGGCGGAACGACGAGCTGCTCGGCGTACTCGCGCGCCGACGCGAGCTCCTTCCAGGCCGCTACACGTTCGGCCTCACCGGGCGTGGCGCGACGGGCACGCGCCTCGGGCGAGGGCCGTTCAGGATCCGCCTCGTGGCGTACCCCGGCGACGGAACTCGCCGACAGACGGACGCGATCGTGTATCGACCCCGATAGCCGGTCGTATACTCGGCGCCGTCCAGTCGAGCAGGAGGCGCAACTCGATGTCAACGGCGGCGACGGAGTCCCATCTCCGAGAGAACCCGTTCGAGCTGGCCACGGCGCAACTGCGCCGGGTCGGCGAGGTCTTCGCCCTCGATCCGAACCTGATCCGCGTTCTCGGGCAGTGCAAGAAGGCCGTGGAGGTCTCGATCCCGGTGGCCATGGACGACGGGTCGATCGAGGTCTACCAGGGCTTCCGCGTCACGCACAACATCGCTCGCGGCCCGTCGAAGGGCGGCATCCGGTACCACCCCGACGTCACGCTCGACGAGGTCAAGTCGTTGGCGATGTGGATGACCTGGAAGTGCGCGCTCATGGGGCTGCCGTTCGGCGGCGCCAAGGGCGGTGTCGTGTGCGACCCGAAAGCTCTCTCCCCGGGCGAGCTGGAGCGGATGACGCGGCGCTACACGAGCGAGATCATCAACGACATCGGGCCGGAGCGGGACATCCCCGCACCGGACGTCGGGACGGACAGCCGCGTCATGGCCTGGATCTTCGACACCTACTCGATGAACAAGGGCCACTCAGTTCTCGGCGTCGTCACCGGCAAGCCGCTCTCGGTCGGAGGATCGCTCGGACGCGAGGAGTCGACCGCACGCGGCTCCCTGTACTGCATCCAGGCGCTCTCCACGAAGCAGGGCCGCCGGCTGAGCGAGTACTCCGTCGCGATCCAGGGTTTCGGGAACGTGGGCTCGAATCTCGCGCGGCTCCTCCACAACGAGGGCACGAAGGTCGTGGCGGTCTCGGACTCGCGCGGCGGCGTCTACGACGCAGCCGGTCTCGACGTACCGACGGTCATCGCGCACAAGCAGGAGCACGGCAGGCTCGAAGGGCTCGCGAACGCGGACGCCGTCACCAACGAGGAGCTCGTCGAGCTCCCGTGCGACATCTTCGCGCCCTGCGCGCTCGAGCAGGTCGTCACCGAGGCGAACGCCGACCGCGTGAAGGCGACGGTGATCTGCGAGGGCGCGAACGGGCCGGTCACGCCCGCCGCGGACGCGATCCTCGAGGACCGAGGCGTGCTCGTGCTCCCGGACGTGCTCGCCAACGCGGGCGGCGTCGTCGTCTCGTACTTCGAGTGGGTCCAGGGCCTGCAGGAGTACTTCTGGCGGGAGGACGAGGTCAACGCAAAGCTGCACGACATCGTCGCGCGCGCGTTCGAGGAGGCCTGGATCACGCGCGAGAGCCGCGCGACGAGCCTGCGCATGGCGTCGTACGGCATCGCGGTCGAGCGCGTCGCCGAGGCGACCACGACACGGGGGCTCTATCCGTAGCGCGCGTCACGGTCTACCACGCAGCTGACTGCAGCCTTTGTGCCGCAGCGCTCGAGGTCGTAGGCGAGCTCCACGACGAACTCGGCTTCCAGCTCGAGCTCGTCGACGTCGTCGGACGGGCGGACCTCGAGGCTCGCTACCGGGACCGGCTCCCTGTGGTCGAGGTCGACGGCGAGCTCGCGTTCACCTACTTCGTCGACCGGGATGCCCTTCGCACGCGCGTTCTGACGGTTCGTCCGGCGAGGTCGAACGAACCGTAGGCAGAATCGTGACGCTTTGTCACAAACTTTCGACGGGGGGAGCAGGTGACGGAACGGCTGACCGTGGGAGTCGCCGCTCGGCTGAGCCGGTACCTGCAGGTGCTCACGCAGGCACGCAAGATGGGGAAGGAGCGGATCTCGTCGCAGGAGATCTCGGAGTACACGAACATCAACGCGACGCAGATCCGGCGTGACCTCTCCGCCTTCGGCAGGTTCGGCAAGCGCGGCGTCGGCTACCGGACGGACGGCCTCCTCGACGAGATCCGGCAGATCCTCCGGACGCAGGGCCAGCACAACATCGCCCTCATCGGCGGAGGCCGCCTCGGGAGCGCGATCGCGAGCTCGCCGATCTTCGCGGAGCACGGCATCCACGTCGCGGCGGTGCTCGACAACGATCCCGACAAGGTCGGCCAGCGCATCGGTGACCTGACGGTCAGTCCCATCGAAGAGCTCGTGGAGATCGCGCGCGAGCGAAACATCATCGTCGGGGTCATCGCGGTGCCTGCGGATTCGGCGCAGGACGCCGCCGACGCGCTCATCAACGCCGGCGCCAAGATCATCTTCAACTACTCGGAGGCACTGCTCGACGTCCCCGCAGACGTGACGGTCCACACGTCGAACCCCGCCGTCGACCTGCTCTACGCCTTGTATTTCCACCTGGCATAGGGTCTGCGCCTGACTCGCTTTTCGTGATGACCATCGCGGACGAGCGGCCGCGGAGGCTCACGGAGGGCGGGCCGACACGGACCTCGACTGGTGGCCGAACGGTCGCGGGATCGCGTTCGCACGTGGCATGGACTCGCCTCCTTCGACGGAGCGAACGAAGACATCGACGTCTGGCCGTCAGCCTCGCGTGGAGCGCGGACGGAGGAAAATCGCGCTCGAGACATCCTCGGGGGCCGGATGTACCTCGATCGCCACGGTCCCAGCGGGTAACACCGCACGTTTGCTCACGACTCGCACGCGCCCGCGAGAAGCCAGCGGGGCTCCGGCCTGGCAGCCTGCCGGGCGATGCAGGCTGAGCCAAGACTTCAACTACTGTACTGCGGCTCATGGGTGACGAACAGCGCGTCTCGCCGGACGAGCTGATCGCGCAGGCGCGCGCTCAGTTCGAGTCCGCGACGGACTTCACCGTCGCGGTCGAGGAGGAGTTCGCGATCCTCGAGCCGGAGTCGCTCGACCTCACGAGCCGGTTCGAGGACCTCCAGGCGGCGGCACGGGGAACCGCACTGGAGGAGCATCTCGTCGGCGAGCTCATCGCGTCCGAGGTCGAGGTCCGCACCGGTCGTCAGGAGAGCTTCGGCGACGTGCCGGCGACCCTGGCGGAGCGGCGCGCGCAGCTTCGCTCGCTCGCGGAGCCGATGGGTCTGCTGCTGGGTGCGACCGGTACGCACCCGTGGGCGGACTGGAAGAAGCAGCGGATCATCGACACGCCGCACTACCGCCGCAACGACGAGCTCCTGCGCTACGTCGTCTGGCGCAACAACACCTTCGGGCTGCACGTCCACGTCGCGATCAACGGGGCCGACCGCGCGATCGCCGTCGTCGCGGGCATGAGGAACTTCCTGCCCGAGCTGCTCGCGCTCTCGGCGAGCTCGCCGTTCGCCGAGGGCGTGAATACCGGCCTCCACTCGGCGCGCACGCAGATCTTCACCCGCTTCTTCCCGCGCTGCGGCGTCCCGGACGCGTTCTCCTCGTGGGCGGAGTACGAGAGCTTCGTGCGCTTCCTCTACGACACGGGGTCGATCACCGAGCACACGCAGCTCTGGTGGAGCGTGCGGCCGCACCTTTCGTTTCCCACCGTCGAGATCAGGATCTGCGACGGGCAGCCCGAGCTCGGAGAGGCAACGGCGCTCGCGGCGTTCGCGACGTCACTCGTCGCGCGCCTCGCGCACGCGTACGACGACGGGCAGCCGGTCGAGCCGCTCCCGCATCGGCTCATCGAGGAAAACGTCTGGCGTGCGATCCGCTGGGGGCTTCCGGGCGAGCTCCTCGACTTCGACCGTGGTGAACCGATCCCGGCGAGGCAACGGATCGAGGAGCTCTTCGACTGGGTGCAGCCGACGGCCGAGGAGATCGGCGCTGCGCCGTACCTCGGGCTTCCGGAGCAGAATGCGGCGGAACGTCAGATCGAGCGCTTCGAGGCCGGAGCCTCGCTCGAGGAGATCTACGCCGAGCAGGTCCGCGCGACCGAGACGATCGGTGGCTGAGGACGCTCCGCTTCCGAGCGAGGAAGAGCTCCGCGAGGCGCTCGGCAAGGTCGGTGTCGCGGACATCCTCGTGAACGCCCTCTCCGCAGCAGCGTCGATCGGCTTCCACCGCGTCTCCGCCGAGGCGCGCGACCTCGAGCAGGTCCGCCTCGCGATCGAGTCGCTGCGCGCCCTCGACCCGGTGCTGCGCGAGGCCGGGGTCGGCGAGGCGATCGTCCGCGACCTCGAGCAGGCACGCACGAACCTGCAGCTCGCGTACGCGAAGGCCGTCGCAGAGGAGCCTCCTGCCGACGAGTGAGATCGCGGCTGCGCGCGAGGCGCTCGCCCAGGCGTACCTGAGAACGGGCGACTACGACGCCGTCGACCGAATGGTCGAGCGAGCGTTCGAGACCGCCGGGACGAACGGCGACCGCCGCCTCGAGGCGAACGCCCTCTCCGTTCGTGGGATGACCCTCCACTTCCGTGCGATCGATCTCCCAACCACGGAGCGGGCGTCGATCGACCCCGGCCCGGAGCAGACCCTCTTCGAGCAAGCGGTGGCGCTGCGGCGGGAGCTCGGCGACACCGAGGGGATCGCCGAGTCGCTCTTCCAGCTCGGGCTCGTGCACCAGGTGCTGCGCCGAGATCTGGACGCCGGGGCGCCGTTCATTTACGAGGCACTGGACGTCGTCGCGACGGCGCCGACCGCGGCCATCCTCCTTCGCTCGGAGATCCATCGCCACGTGGGTTTCGATGCCCTGCTCCGAAGAGAGAGGCGGGAGGAGGCACGGGACCATCTCCAGGCGTCGCTCGCGCTGCGCGAGACGCTCGAGGAGCGCGGCTGGCTGGCGTCGGGGCACGTCGCGCTGTCGCTGTGCGAGCGCGTCGCGGGGCGCCGCGCGCAGGCGGTCGAGCACGCCCGCGAGTCGCTGATGATCGCTCGGGAGGAGGGGCTCCGCGAGCGCTTCCTCGTCGCCGCACAGGATGCGCTCGAGGAAGCAGAGGCGCTCGCTCGCGACGGACCGGGCGCCTAGCTGCAGGGTGGTCTCGGCGCTTGTGATACATAATCCGCCGCGCCGAGTCACCTCGGCGCTCACTTTGTGACGGGCGGGAGAACCGGAGGATCATGGACTTCTTCGTAGATCACGCCGTCGGGTTCGCGCTCGCCTGCGCGGCCGTGGCGGTCTTGTATGGGCTCTACCTCACCTGGTGGCTGCTGAAGCAGCCGGCGGGCAACGAGAAGATGCAGGAGATCGCGGGCGCCGTGCAGGAAGGCGCCGCGGCGTACCTGCGCAAGCAGTACACGACCGTCGCGGTCGTTGCGATCGTGCCGTTCTTCCTGCTCGGCTTCTACGACAAGCTCGGCTGGGGTGCAGCCTTCGGCTTCCTGATCGGCGCCGTGTTCTCGGCGGCGGCCGGCTTCATCGGCATGAACGTCGCCGTGCGCTCGAACGTCCGCACGGCCGAGGCCGCGCGCGAGGGGTTGCAGCCTGCCTTCAAGGTTGCCTTCCGCGCAGGCTCGGTCACCGGCCTCCTCGTCGTGGGACTCGGCCTCCTCGGCGTCGCCGGCTACTACTCGATCCTCACGGATTGGATCGGGAACAGCCCCGAGTCCGCGGTCGACGACCTGATCGGGCTGGCCTTCGGCGGCTCGTTGATCTCGGTCTTCGCGCGTCTCGGAGGCGGCATCTATACGAAGGCCGCCGACGTCGGCGCCGACCTCGTCGGGAAGATCGAGGCGGGCATCCCCGAGGACGACCCGCGCAACCCCGCGGTCATCGCGGACAACGTGGGCGACAACGTCGGCGACTGCGCGGGCATGGCGGCTGACCTCTTCGAGACGTACGCGGTCACCGCGGTCGCCGTGATGCTCCTCGGGATCGGGTTTGCCGGCGAGGGCTCCGACCTCTGGCTCTACCCGCTCGCGCTCGGCGGGATCTCGATCCTCTCCTCGGTCATCGGCACCTTCTTCACGCGCGTTGGTGGCGGGCCGAACGCGATCATCAACGCCCTCTATCGAAGCGTCATCGTCGCCACGGTCCTGTCGGCTGTCGGCTTCATCCCGGTGACGATGGCCTACGACGGCGGCGACTACGACTTCTGGAACCTGTACGGTGCGGCGCTCATCGGCCTGGCCGTGACCTTCCTCCTCGTGGCCATCACCGAGTACTACACCGGCACTCGCTGGAAGCCCGTGAAGGACATCGCGAAGGCCTCGCAGACCGGCCACGCGACGAACATCATCTCGGGGCTCGCCGTCGGCATGCAGGCGACTGCGCTCCCCGTAATCGTCATCGCCACCGGCGTCGTCGGCTCGTACTACGCCGCCGGCGAGAGCCTGTACGGGATCGGCGTGGCCGTCATGGCGCAGCTCTCGATGGCCGGGCTCATCGTCGCGCTCGACGCGTACGGCCCGGTGACGGACAACGCAGGCGGCATCGCCGAGATGGCCGACCTGCCGGAGGCCGTGCGTGGGATCACCGATCCGCTCGACGCGGTCGGCAACACGACGAAGGCCGTCACCAAGGGCTACGCGATCGGCTCGGCCGGGCTGGCAGCTCTCATCCTGTTCGACGAGTACGGCCGCGGGCTGGGTGAGGACGGCCTCGACACGATTTTCTCGCTCGACGACCCGTGGGTGATCGCCGGCCTGTTCATCGGCGGCCTCATGCCGTTCCTCTTCGCGTCACTCGCGATGCAGGCGGTCGGCCGCGTGGGCGGCCAGGTCGTCGAGGAGGTGCGCCGGCAGTTCCGCGAGAACCCGGGGATCATGGACTACACCGCCCGTCCGGACTACTCGAACGCGATCGGCATCGTCACCGGCTCCGCGATCCGGGAGATGATGGCTCCCGCGCTCATCCCGGTCCTGATCCCGATCGTGGTCGGAATCATCAGCGTCGAGATGCTCGGCGGCCTGCTCATCGGAACGATCGTGACCGGGCTCTTCCTCGCGATCGCGATGACCTCGGGCGGCGGCGCATGGGACAACGCGAAGAAGACGATCGAAGACGGCCTCTACGGCGGCAAGGGCTCGGACGCCCACGCGGCTGCGATCACGGGGGACACGGTCGGTGATCCGTACAAGGACACCGCCGGCCCCGCGATCAACCCGATGATCAAGATCGCGAACATCGTCGCCATCCTGATCATTCCGCTGCTCGTCTCGATCCACGGCTGACGCCGGTTCTGACATGACACCGAAGGGGTGACGCAAGTCACCCCTTCGGTGTTTGCAGGCACTTCCGGACCTGACTAGGATGCGGGCGCTTCAGGGGCAGGGCACACACCGACAGGTGTCCAAACGACGAAAGGGGAACTCGCATGCGACGCATGCATGGCGTCGCGCTCGGGATTCTGAGCGCGCTCGTAGTCGTGGCCGTAACCATCGCCGTACCGGCGATCGGGGCGAACGGCAACGACAAGGGCTTGAGCAAGCACGATCGTGCGCTGCTCGCCGAGGCGAAGGCCGAGGGCAAGACGTCGGTCATCGTCCTCGTCGCAGCGAAGGGTGGAGCCGCGAACGACGCGATCCGAGCACTCGAAGGGCTCGGGGGAACGGTTCAGTACCGCGACGCTGCTCTCGGCTATATCCGGGCGAGCATCGCGCTCGACAAGGTCTCAGAGGCCGCACAGCTCGCCAGCGTCGAAGCGCTCGACGTCGACGAGACGGTCGAGGTGCCCGACCCGCGCCCCGAGGGGGTCGTGGGCATCATCGGGCAGCCCGTACCCGGCGCGGGGACACCCCGGGTCAACCCGTACATGCCGACGGGCGATACGGGCGCTGCGCAGTTCGTGAACGCCAACCCCACATGGGACGGCCGGAACGTGACGATCGGGATCGTCGACACCGGTGTCTCGCTCGACCACCCGAGCCTCACGACGACGAGCACCGGTCAGCCCAAGATCATCGACTGGGTGACCGGCACGGATCCGGTCTCGGACAGCGATCCGACGTGGGTGAACATGGCAGCAGAGGTTTCGGGCGCGAGCTTCGCGTTCGG
>JAJTCQ010000007.1 GCA_021323315.1 Gaiellaceae bacterium
CCGGCGCGGCGACGTACGAGCCGGGGCCGAGGCGAACGGTCTCGTCTCCGATGACGAACTCGGCTTCGCCCTCGAGTACGTAGAAGGAGTCGATCTGCTCGGCGCGGCAGTTCGGTCCTACATCCCCATTGCGTGGTAGCCGGCGTCGACGTAGAGCGTCGTGCCGGACACGTTCGCGGCGTCGTCCGAGAGGAGGTACGCCGCCGCGCCGCCGCAGTCGTCGGACTCGATCTGCCGATGCAGCGGGGCGCGCTCCTCGAACATCGTCTGCATCGTCGTGAAGCCGGAGATCGAGCGGGCGGCAAGCGTTCGCACCGGGCCGGCGGAGATCGCGTTCACGCGGATGTTCTTGAAGCCGAGGTCCCAGGCGAGGTACCGGACGCTCGCGTCCAGCGTCGCCTTCGCGACGCCCATGACGTTGTAGTGCGGCACCGCGCGCTCGCCGCCGAGGTAGGTCATGGTCACGATCGAACCGCCCCCGCGGCTCTCCATCAGCGGCTCTGCCGCGCGCGAACACGCGACGAGTGAGTACGCGCTGATGTCGACTGCCATCCAGAAGCGATCGCGCGGCGTGTCGACGAAGCGGCCCTCGAGGTCTTCCGCTGCCGCGAACGCGACGGAGTGGACGAGGACGTCGAGGCCGCCGCCGAAGATGTCGGCCACCTCGGAAAAGACTCGCGTGACGTCGTGGTCGGAGCGCACGTCGCACTCGGTGACGACCGGGCTCGCGATCGTCGCGGCGAGGTCGCGGACGCTCTTCTCGATGCGCTCCCCCTGATAGGTGAAGGCGACAGAGGCTCCCTCGTCCGCGAGGCGCTTCGCGATGGCCCATGCGATCGAGCGCTGGTTCGCGACGCCGAGGACGAGCGCCTGTTTGCCCTGGAACCTGCCGGCCATCCGGCGATCCTAGTTAGTCTCGCTCGCCATGGCCGACGAGCGCATCGCGGTGATCACGGGGGCCTCGTCGGGCATCGGGGAGGCGACCGCACGCGAGCTCACGACGCGCGGCTGGCACTGTGTACTCCTCGCGCGGCGCGCCGACGAACTCGGGCGAATCGGGCGGGAGATCGGCGGGGAGTCGGAGGTCTGCGACGTCTCCGACCGGGCGCAGGTCGACGAGGTCGCGGGCCGTGTGCTCGAGCGACATCCGGCGATAGGACTGCTCGTCAACAACGCCGGGATCGCCGCCCGCGGAAGCTTCCTCGACATCGACCCGGAGCTCGTCGAGCGTGTCACCGCGGTGAACTACCTCGGCGGCGTCTGGTGCCTGCGCGCGTTCGCACCCGGCCTTCGCGCCGCTCGCGGTGCACATGTCGTCAACGTCGTCTCGGTGGCCGGGACGGTCGCATTCGCGCCCGCCGGAGCGTACGCGGCAGCGAAGCACGCGCAGCTCGCGTTCTCACGCTCGACCGCCGCGCTGCTCCGCCGCGAGGGGATCCACGTTCACACCGTTCTGCCAGGGTTCGTCGAGACCGCGGGATTCCCGCAGCGGACGAAGCTGCGCAGCGCGCTCCTCCGGCGCTTCGTCATCGAACCGGAGGATGTCGCGCGTGCCGTCGTGGGCGCTGTCGAGAAGGACAAGCGCGAGGTGACGGTGCCCTGGTTCCCCTACCGGCTCGTCTCCATCGGGCAGGTGCTCTTCCCGCGCCTCGTCACCACCCTGGCAGCGCGATCGACGGCGCACCGCGACGAGTAGCGCGGCTCAGACGCGCGCCTTGCGCGCCACGTACCAGCCGATCTCGATGTCGTAGGGCCTCGCCGGCGCGGGGCCACGGATCCGCTCACGCTCCTCGTCGTCGAAGCCGGCGAGCTCGAGCCGCTCCTCGAGGTCGACCTGCTCGCGCGTGACCTCGGACGACAACAGCACGAGATCGTTGGCGTCGAGGAAGCCCCGGATGTCCGCCTCGGGGAGCAGCCGCTGGTGCGTCTCGTCGCGCAGACGCTCGAAGCGGTCCTGCTCGAGGTTGACGAGGGGGTCGATGGAGCCGAGCTGGTCGGCGATGAAGATCTTGCCCCCGGGACGCGCGACACGAGCGAGCTCGGAGACCGCGAGCTCGGGGCGACGCACGTGATGAAGGACGCGGTGGCAGCAGACGAGGTCGAATTCTGCGTAACCGAAGGGCAGGCTCATCACGTCCGCCTGCTGGAGGCGGACGTTCGCGGGCGCGGACGCTCGCGCGGCCTCGAGGTAGTCCTCCCGCGTGTCGACGCCGACGACCTCGGCCACGTGCGGCGCGAGCGCCAAGGCAACCGAGCCCGTCCCGCACCCGGCGTCGAGCGCCGCCTCCGTTCCCGTGAACGGGCCGAGAAGCCGCCGGACGCGCTCGGCCAGATCGGCGCTCCGTCGCTCCTGCAGGGCGAGCCGCAGCTCGACGCTCACGACTCCGCCGCCGCCAGCTCGCGCGCGAGCGCGAGCGCCTCGTCGCGCGTCGAGATCGTCCCCGCTGCCCGCTCCTCGCCGATGGCGTCGAGAATACGTCCGATCGCGGGACCTGGTTCGAGACCGAGCTCGTCGCCGCGGACGAGCGGCGCGGGCGGATCCGCATGTCGCGCGGCCTCGACGACGCCGACGAGCTCGGGAGCGCCGACGAACGCCAGCGCGTCGAGCGCCCACGGCTCGGTCGCACGGCGAAAGCGGTGGATCGTGCGGGGCGACGGATCGTCCGGTTTCCGCGCCCTGCGCAACGCCGCCGCGTAGCGCCTCAGCCCGTTCGAGATCGGGAGGCGCCGACCGAGGTCGTCCCCGAAGACGACGACGAGCCGGAAGCCAGGATCGTCGAGCGCGTCGAGACGCTCGTCGAGCCGTCCGCCGAGCGGCGCAAGGAGACCGACCTCGTCGAGGCGGCGATACCCAGCGGGAGAGAGGCGCTCGAGCTCTGCGAGCACACGCTCTCCCGCGGGCTTCGTGACGAGCGCGGCCGAGGCACGCAGGAGCGCCTCGGTCTCCGCGTCCATTGCGAACCCGAGCTCGTCCTCGAACCGGACCGCCCGCAGGAGCCGCAGCGGATCGTCGAGGAAGATCGAATCGGACACGGCTCGGATGACACCAGCGTCGAGGTCTGCCCGCCCGTCGTGCGGGTCGTGCGTCGCGCCCGTCCCCACGTGCACCGCGATTGCGTTGAACGTGAAGTCCCGTGTGGCGAGGTCGGCGTCGATGCCATCTCCGACCGGCGTGAAGTCGACGGTCTCCTGAACCCCGTCGACGACGACTCGCCACGCCCCGTGACGCTCCGAGAGCGGGAAGACGGAGCCTCCGAAGCGCCGGGCGAAGCGGTTCGCGGCGTCTCGCGGCTCGGCGCACGAGACGTCGAGGTCGAGGACCGGGCGCAGGAGGAGCTGGTCACGGATCGCGCCGCCCACCACCCACGCGTCCTCGTCCCCGAGGAGCTCGCGGAGACGCTCATCCATCGACGGCGACCCGCCGGGCGCGGCCGGAGCGTGTGTTGAGCCCGACCGCGATCTCGTAGGCGATCGTGTCGGCCACACGCGCGTGCTCTTCGATGAGCACCCCATCGCCCACGAGCGTGACGGGCGTGCCCGGTTCGACCGGCGCGTCGAGCACGACCGCGAGCGCGTCCATGGAGATCGTCCCGACCACGCGACGGCGAGCGCCAGCGACGAGCAGGTCTGTTCCGGTCATGTCACGGCGGAACCCGTCGGCGTACCCGACGGGGACGACGCCGATCCAGGTGGGGCGATCAGCGACGTGACGGCGGCCGTAGCCCGTGCTCTCGCCGGGCTCGAGTCTCTTGGACAAGGCGACGTACGACTCCCAGCGCAGGGCCGGTTCGAGGCCTTCGTCAGCCGGATCTGTGCCGAACGGCGAGATGCCGTAGAGCGCGATCCCGCACCGGACCGCGTCGAACCTCGACTCCGCGAAGCGCAGCACGGCAGCACTGTTGGCGAGATGCCGCGTGAGGGAGCCGAGCCCGGCAGTCGCCTCGCGGAAGCGCGCCACCTGGAGTTGCGTGAAGGCGGGGTCGGACTCGGCGGACGCGAGGTGACTCATCACGCCGACGACGTCGCGGGTGGGAGCCGGGATCTCGGACAGGCCCCAGCGACCCATCCCGGTGTCGATCTTGAGATGGACGCGCACGCCTTCAGGCACCTGCCCGTCCGCCGCCACCAGCTCCAGGCGGGCTATGCGCGCCTCGCCGAGCTCTCGCTCCGAGACCGGCCCCATGACGAGGATGCGAGCGTTGCGAAGCGCTGCGCGTAGGTGCAGGGCCTCGGGCAGCGTGGCGACGCAGAGCGCGGTCGCTCCTGCCTCGAGCGCAGCCTTGGACACGTCGACGGCGCCGTGGCCGTACCCTTCGGCCTTCACGACCGCCCAGAGCTCGGCGCCCTCCGCAGCACGCAGAAGGGTTTCGGCGTTCCGCCGGACCGCGCCGAGGTCGAGGGTGAAGCACGAGCGCTCCATGCGGGCCATTGTCTACTCGAACTCCCGGATCGGCATCGAGTCAGCGTTCGAGCGCTGCCGGCAGCAGGTGGAGGAGGTCGCTCGCGACCAGCCCGGCCTGCCTCGGAGCAGCTGACGCCGCGAGGCCGTGTGCGACGGCCGCCGCAGCAGCTGCCGTTGCCGGATCGAGACCCTTCGCGAGAAATGCGGCCACAACACCTGTCAACACGTCGCCCGTGCCTGCCGTCGCGAGTGACGGCGGACCGTGGTCGGAGACCACCGTCGTGCCGTCCGGCGAAGCGACGAGCGTGTCCGACCCCTTGAGCAGGACCACGGCGCCGAAGCTCAGTGCGGCCTCACGCGCCGCGGCAAGCCGGTGCGCGTCCACCCACTCGGAGTCTCGGCCGAGCAGGCGGCCGAGCTCCCCGGCGTGCGGCGTGAGCACGGTCGGCGCCTGGCGTTCGACGGGCTCGAGCTCGAAGAGCGCGTCGGCGTCCACGACCGCGGGGAGGTCGAGCTGCTCGAGAAGCTCACGCACGAGGGCCGAGCGCCGTGAGCCTCGGCCCAGCCCTGGACCCAACGCGACGGCCGTCGCGCGCTCGGCGGCTGCGCGAATCGTCTCGACGGCGTCCCCCTCGCGCCAGGGGATCTTTACGGGCTCGAGCGCCAGCGCCTCCGCCGCCGGCAGCGCCTCCGCCGGTACCGCGAGCGCGACGTAGCCCGCATCGGCGCGAAGCGCAGCCATCGCGGTCAGGCAGGCGGCGCTCGTCGTGCCGGGCTGACCCCCGACAACGAGCACGGAGCCGGCGGTGTACTTGGAGTCACCCGCCTTCCTCCGCGGGACGTCATCCAGGACGGCGCCGGTCGTGCGGCGGAGTTCGGTCGCCGCGCCGTCGAGGCCGATGTCCGCGACGACGAGGCGGCCTGCATGGAAACGCCCGGGCGCGACGACCAGGCCGACCTTCGGCGCGTGGAACGTGACCGTCAGCTCGGCTTCGACGGCTGCGCCGGCGATCTCGCCGGTGGACGCGTCGACCCCGGAGGGGACGTCCACGGATACGACCGGTGCGGCGGCCCCGTTGATCCGCGTGATCAACTCGGCCGCGTCGGGCCGCGGCGCGCCGTGGAACCCCGTTCCGAAGATCGCGTCGACGACGACGTCGTACCCGTCGAGCTCGTTCGTCTCGTCCGCGAGGTGACCCGCGTCGCGCAGAAGTCGTGCCGCAACACGTCCGTCGCCTCCGTTCGACCCGCCGCCGCAGACGCACGCGAAGCTCCGTGCAGCCGGGAAGGCGAGCATCGTCTCTCGGGCAACCGCTGCTCCGGCTCGCTCCATCAGCTCCGGAATCGAGTCCGGATAGTCCCGGTACCGCTCCTCGGCCGCGCGCATCTCGGCGGCGGTGTACAGCGGCTCGTACGGCTCACCCATCGACGCGAGGGCTCACGACGGCGATCGCAGCGGCGATCTCGCGCGAGTGCGTCATCGAGAGGTCGATGTCGCCCGCCCGGACGCGCTCGGCGTACGCCGCGGTGCGACCCAAGAGGCGCACTCCCGGCTTCGGGCGACCGACGATCTCGATCTCCTGCCACGTGAACCGCACACCGCAGCCGAGCGCCTTGCCGACGGCTTCCTTTCCCGCGAACCGTCCCGCGTAGCTCTGCGCCGGGCGAGCTCGCGAGTCGCAGTAGGCACGCTCGGCCTCGGTGAAGCAGCGCTCGCGAAACGCGGGCCTCTCGAGCGCGCGCTCGATGCGCTCGATCTCGATGATGTCGACGCCCACCTTCACGGAGCCCAGCCCCCGGCGAGATCCTCCTCGAGGAGTGACGGGAAGTGCGCGAGCGACGAGACGACGATGTCCGGCGGCGTATCGGCCGACTCGAGCGCCTCGGGCCGGAACTTCCCCGTACGCACGAGCGCCGTCTTCATCCCGAAGAGGCGCGCGCCACGCACGTCGGCCTCGACGTCGTCGGTGACGAGCCACGTCAACTCGGGCTCGGCGCCGAGGGCGTCGAGCGCGGCCGCGAAGTACGAGGGGCTCGGCTTCCCGAGCACCGTGGCCTCGACGCCGGTCGCGTACTCGAGCCCGGCCACGAACGCGCCCGAGTCGAGCATCGGCCCGAGGCTCGTCTGCCACCACTTGTTCTTGTGCAGGCAGTACAGGGAAGCGCCCATCTGGATCTCCGAGAAGGCACGCGAGAGGTTCATGTAGCTGAACACCTGGTTCGGCTCGATCGTCTCGTCGCAGCCGCCAACGAGCACGGCCTCGGCGTGGTCGCCGACGAGCTCGATGCCCTCGAGGTCCGGGACGATGGACGGCATCACGAGTGCCAGCACGCGCTTCCCCTCGAGCTCGCGAACCGCGGCCCCCGGCGTCGTCTGCAGCTCTTCCGGCTCGAGCGTGAAGCCCATCTCACGCAGTTCCTCGGCGAGGCGGGCGCGCGGGCGGGTCGAGTTGTTCGTGACGAACCGGAGCGCGTGGCCGGCGTGCCGAAGCTCGGAGACGGCGTCCGCGCCGCCGGGAATCGGTTCGCCCGAGACGTGCAGGACGCCGTCGATGTCGAGCAGAATGCACGCCATGGAGCGTGAGTTTATTCGGGTCACACGCTCGGTCCTCCTCCCCGTTTCCGAGATCGAGATGAGGGTCTCGCGCTCGAGTGGGCCGGGTGGACAGCACGCGCAGAAGTCCTCGACGCGGGTCGAGGCGTCGTTCGATGTCGGCGCCTCCAGCGCTCTGACGGAGACGCAGAAGCGACGCGTCGTCGCGCGCGCCGGACCCGTCTTGCGCGCGGTCGCGCAGGACGAGCGGAGTCAGTCGAGGAATCGTGAGCTTGCCGTCGAGCGGCTCGTCGGGAAGCTGCGCGAAGCACTTGCGGTTCCGCGGCGGCGTATGCCGACAAAGCCGACCTCTGCGGCGCGTCAACGGAGGCTGGAGGATAAGCGCCGGCGCGCACGGACCAAGGCTCTCCGGAGGCCTCCAGGCCGGGAATAGACTCGCCTCGTGGACGTGCTGCGCCTCGCAACGCTGTATCCGGAGCTTCCGCGCGAGAGGACGCGCCTCCTCGACAACCTCGGCCGCGTGCGCCGCGAGGTCGGGCCCATCACGATGGAGCTCTCGGACGCGCTCGCCGACCACATGAACATCCGGCGCGGCGAGGTGCACGAGGTCGTCTCGTTCTACTCTTTCTTGCAGGTCCCGACCGATGCGGTGCGCGTCTGCACGGGGCCGGTATGCGACTGTTTGGGTGCGCGAGATCTCCTCGAGTCGACGCCCGGCGCAATCGAGGTCGCATGTCTGGGCCACTGCGACCTCGCGCCGGCGATGACGCGCGGCGACGAGATCGTCCCGTCGGTCACTCACTCGACGAACGACGGGCCTGCAGTCGATCTGGGCAGCGGTGACGACACGCTGGCCGACTATGCGGCACGTGGCGGTCTCGCCCTCCTGCATGAGCTGCCGACGCTCGAGCGAATCGTCGAGGAGCTAAAGGCATCGGAGCTGACCGGATACGGCGGCGCGGGGTTCCCGACGGGACTGAAGTGGGAGGCCGTCTCGCGCGAGCCGGGCCCGCGCTTCGTCGTCGTGAACGCAGACGAGGGCGAGCCGGGGACGATCAAGGACCGATACGTGATGGAGCTCCGGCCGCACCTGCTGGTCGAGCCGACGGTGCTCGCGATGCGGATGCTCGACGCGAGCGAGGGCTACATCTATCTCCGCGAGGAGTACGCGACGGCGCGCGCCAGGCTGCAGGAGGCGCTGAATGAGTTCCGCGCCGCCGGCCTACTCGATGGGCTCGCGCTCGAGCTGGTCGTGGGTGCCGGCGCGTACATCGCGGGCGAGGAGACGGCGATGCTCGAGTCGATGGAGGGGCGGCGTGCGATGCCGCGGCTCAAGCCTCCTTTCCCGAGCCAGGTCGGCTACCTCGGCCGGCCGACGCTCATCCAGAACGTCGAGACGCTCGCGCACATCCCCGCGATCCTCCGAAACGGAGGTGAGTGGTGGGCCGGCCTCGGGACGCGTGGCGCCAGCGGGACACGTCTCTGGTCGGTCACAGGCGCGGTCGCAAAGCCGGGCTGCTACGAGGCGCCGAACGGGATCACGACGCGAGAGCTCGTCGAGGAGCACGCAGGCGGCTTCACGGACGAGGTGGGGGCCGTCGTGCCGGGCGGCGCCGCGAGCGGGATCCTTCCGCCTTCGGCACTCGACGCGCCACTGATGCGCGACGGGCTGCAGGAGTTCGGCGCAGGCCCTGGTTCGGCGGCGGTGCAGGTGTTCCCGACGTCGTACTCGCCTCTCAGGCTCCTGTCGGAGACGATGCGCTTCTTCGCCGAGGAGTCGTGCCAGAAATGCACCCCCTGCCGGATCGGGAACCGCGCCCTTCACCATCTCTCTGAGGAGCTCCAGCGCGGCGAGGCGGTCATGACACGCGAGAAGGTCGACGAGTGGCTCCTCGCGATGGAGAAGACCTCGATCTGCGGGCTCGGCCAGGCGTCACCGTTCCCGGTCCGCGGCGCGATGCAGCACTGGCCGGAGCTGTTCGAACCGCTGGAGCACGTGTAGCTTGACGACGATGGTCGCGTTCACGCTCGACGGCCGGCCGGTCAGCGCGCCCGAGGGCGAGCTGCTCGTCCATGCGGCCGCGCGGCACGGCACGTTCATCCCCACGTTGTGCCACGACGACAAGCTCGACCCGTACGGCGGCTGCCGGATGTGCGTCGTCGACGTGGAAGGCGCCCCGCGACCGTTGCCGGCCTGCGCGACCCGCGTCGCCGAGGGCATGGTCGTGTCCACCAACGGCCCGATCACGGAGTTCCAGCGCACGCTCACCGAGATGCTCCTCTCGGAGCACCTGAACGCGTCGCCAGGGGGTCGCCCGAACGAGCTGATCGACCTCGCGAACGAGCTCGGCGCCGACGCTCCGCTGATGCTTCCCGACGCGAAGCGCGCGGAGTACGACGACCGCAACAAGCTCATGGGCTACGACCCGGACGCCTGCATCCTCTGCGCGCGCTGCGTGCGCTACACGCAGGAGGTCATGCAGTGCTCGGCCCTCTCGCTCGAGGGTCGCGGTGGGCACGCGCGGATCGTCCCGACCTGGGAGCTCTCCTGGCTCGACACGGAATGCGAGCTCTGCGGCGGCTGCCTCTCCGTCTGCCCGACGGGCGCGATCTACGAGAAGTTCGAGGAGGGCACCTCACGCCCCGAGCGCCAGCTCGAGCAGGTACGCACGACGTGCACGTTCTGCGGCGTGGGCTGCCAGATCGACCTCAACCTCGACCCGCAGACGAAGCACATCGTGAAAGTCACCTCGAAGGACGAGTACCTGCCGAACGAGGGCAACCTCTGCGTCAAGGGCCGCTTCGCGTTCAACTTCGTGCACCACCCGGACCGGCTCGAGGAACCGCTCGTCCGGGGCGACGACGGCGAGTTGCACCCCACGACGTGGGAGCATGCGCTCGAGACCGCGGCCACCGGTCTCCAGAAGGTCATCGCCGAGCACGGCTCACAGGCGGTCGGCTTCCTCTCGTCGGCACGCCTGACGAACGAGGAGAACTATCTCATCCAGAAGCTCGCACGCACGGGAGTGGGGACGAACTCCGTCCATTCGTGCGAGTCGACCTGACACGCTCCCACTCTCTACGGCCTGGTCAGGTCGTTCGGCAGGGGCGCCAGCACCAACTCGATCCCGGAGATCGAGAACGACCGCTTCCTGTTCGTCATCGGGTCGAACACGACCGAGGCGCACCCCGTGCTCGCGCTGCGGATCAAGGAAGCGGTGCGCAAGGGCGCGACGCTCGTCGTCGCCGACCCACGGAAGATCTGGCTGACGAAGCTCGCGAAGCGGCACCTGCAGCTGCGCCCCGGCACCGACGTCTGGCTCCTCAACGCGATGATGCACACGATCCTCGAGGAGGGGCTGCAGGACGACGAGTACATCCGCGAGACGACCGACGACTTCGAGGTCGTGCGCGAGATCGTGACGCGCTATCCGCCCGAGGAAGCCGAGAAGGTCACCGGCGTCCCGGCGGAGGACATCCGCGCCACCGCCCGCGAGTACGCGCGCGAGCGCCACGCGGGGATCTTCTACACCCTCGGCATCACCGAGCACGCGTGCGGCGTCGACAACATCTGGTCGCTCTCGAACCTCGTCCTGATGACCGGGCACCTCGGATACGAGTCCACGGGCCTCAACGCGCTCCGCGGCCAGAACAACGTGCAGGGGCTCAACGACTCCGGTGCGAACCCGTCGTACCTCCCGGGCTACCAGCCCGTCGACGACCCGGAGACCCGACGGAAGTTCGCCGAGGCCTGGGGCGTCGAGGTTCCCGAGCGGCCGGGCTACCGCCTGGACCAGATGATCTCCGGTCTCCACGACGGGCGGATCAAGGCGCTGTACCTCATCGGAGAGAACCCCGCGCAAACGGAGCCCAACGCCCGCCACGTCGAGGAGGGCCTCGAAGGGCTCGACTTCCTGATGTCGCAGGACATCTTCCTCAACGACTCGACGCGAAGGTACGCGGACGTCGTACTCCCGGCCTCCAGCTTCGCCGAGAAGGACGGCACGTTCACCAACACCGAGCGGAGGATCAGCCGCGTGCGGGCCGCCGCCCCGCTACCCGGCAAGGCGAAGGTCGATCGCGAGATCGTCATCCTCATGGCGAAGGCGCTCGGCGCGAACTGGCCCGAATACCCCGACGCGGAGTCGGTGTGGAACGAGCTGGCCGACCTTTCCCCGAACTGGTACGGCATCCGCTACGACCGCATCGAGGAGAACGGCATGCAGTGGCCGTGCACGGACCTCGACCATCCCGGCACGCCCTACCTGCACGCGCCGAGGCCGGCGCTGCCGACCGGTCGCGGCCGTTTCTTCCCGGTGGAGTTCCAGCCGCCGATCGAGGAGCCGGACTCGGAGTACCCGTTCGTGCTCACCACGGGCCGCACGCTGTATCACTACAACTCGGCGAACATGACCATGCGCGAGCCCGGTGTGACGGACAAGCAGCAGGCGCCCTTCTTCGAGATCCACGCGGAGGACGCCGGTGCGCTCGGCATCGCCGACCGCGAGGTGGCACGTCTCGTCTCGCGCCGTGGCGCGCTCGAGGCCGAGGCGCATTACTCCGAGCGGGTGTACCCCGGCCTCGTCTGGATGGCTCTGCACTTCGCCGATCAGAAGGTCAACTGGCTCACGCACGACGTCGGCGACCCGCTGATCGGGACGCCGGAGTACAAGGTCAGCGCCGTGCGCGTCGAGCCCAGGTAGCGCGTCGTGCCGGAAGATCACTTCGGGCCGGGAGTGGCGGAGCGCTTCGACGACCGGTACGGGTACCAGGCGGATCCCGCCGTCGTCGACCCCATGGTCGAGCTCCTGGCCGAGCTCGCCGGCGGCGGCAGGGCGCTCGAGCTCGGGATCGGGACGGGCCGCATCGCGCTGCCGCTCGTACGGCGCGGCGTTCCGGTACACGGAATCGATCTGTCCGAGGCGATGGTCGCGAAGCTGCTGGCCAAGCCGGGCGCGGAGCAGATCGGCGTCACCATGGGCGACTTCGCGACGACACGCGTCGAGGGCGTCTTCTCCGTCGCGTACCTGGTCGCGAACACGATCATGAACCTCACGACGCAGGAGGAGCAGGTCGCGTGCTTCCGGAACGTCGCGTCCCATCTCGGGCCGAGAGGCGCCTTCGTCATCGAGGTGCAGGTCCCGCGCCTGCGGCGGCTTCCTCCGGGTGAGAGGTTCCAGCCGTTCGACGTGAGCCCGCACCACCTCGGGTTCGACGAGTACGACGTCGCGAGGCAGGGCCTCGTCTCCCACCACTACTGGATCGAGGACGGCGGCGTCGAGGTCCTGTCGCCCCCGTTCCGCTACGTCTGGCCGTCGGAGCTCGACCTCATGGCGCAGCTCGCCGGTATGGCGCTGCGCGACCGCTGGGAGGACTGGCAGCGCCGCCCGTTCACGAGCGAGAGCGACAAGCACGTCTCGGTGTGGGAGAAGCCGTGACGCTCGGCCGCCCCCGACTCGACGTCGAGTCCTGCGAGTCGACGCAGCTCCTGGTCGACACGTCGCTGCCCGAGGGCGCTCTCGTCGTCGCCGATCACCAGACGGCGGGACGCGGCCGCCTCGGCCGGAGCTGGGAGGCGCCCGCCGGGACGGCACTCCTCTTCTCGCTCCTGCTCGACCCGCCCCAGCAGAGGCACGCGCCGGAGCTCTCGCTCGTTGCCGGCGTCGCGGTTGCGGACGCGCTCGAGCGCACGCTCGGGCTCTCGGTCCAGATCAAGTGGCCGAACGACGTGATGCTCCGGCGGAAGAAGATCGCCGGGTGCCTCGCCGAGGCGCGCGACGGCGCGGTCGTGCTCGGCATCGGCGTGAACGTCGGGCAGACGGCCGAACAGCTGCCCGAAGGAGCCGGATCGATCCGCACGCTCACGGGGCGAGCATGGGATCGCGAGGAGCTCCTGTCGACGCTGCTCGACGATCTCGGCCGGCGGTATGGGGCGTGGCGTGACGGCGGCCTCGACGCCGTCTACGACGGGCTCGGTTCGCGCGACTTCCTCCGCGGCCGGCAGGTGACGGTGAACGGTACGAGCGGGGTGGTGACGATGATCGACCGCGAAGGCAAGCTGGCGATCGCAGTAGGGCACGGCGAGGTCGTCACGATCGAGAGCGGAGACGTGTCCTATGCCCGCTGAGCGCGAATGGCCGGATCCCGACATCCCGCAGGATCCGGGCATTCCCGGACCGAAGACGCCAGAGCAGGTGCCGCCCGACGACGAGCCCGAGGTCGCTGACGTCCCGGATGCCGACCAGCCCGACACCGACGACGAGGGACACCAGTCCCCGCCGGAGCGGTAGGGCGAGGCCTGCCTCGCCCTCGGGCGAAGCAGTCTCCTACCCGCCGTCGTTGTTCACGAGCGCGCTGATGACGATGTAGAGCACGATGCCGATCGGGATGATCAGCCTGGTGGCCCGCTGCCAGACCGGTTTCGGCTCCCCTGGCTCCCCGTCCTTGTACTCGTCCTCGTCGACCTCCTCCACGTCCACCGGCTCGCCCACCTCGAAGATCTCGGGCTCCGCGTGCTCGGTCTCGACGACGTCGGGGTCGTACAGCTCGGGCGGGGCCTGCTCCTGTGGCTTGGCCTCGATCGTCGACCCCTCGAGTTCGAAGAGGCTGGGCCAGCGGCCGCACGTGCGGCACGCGTTCGCGACGGGCTCGTTCACCGTGCCGCACTGCGAGCAGCGCCAGGGTGCGTCAGCCATCGCCGGAGAGCTTAGGCGGCCGGCACGGCTACCGGGACATGCGAAGAGGGATCTCGACGATGTTCATCTTCGAGCCGTCCTCGGCCGAGCGTTCGAAGACGATGAGAGCGCCGATGCCGTCGAACGGCACGGTGTACTCGTCGGTCGTGAACTCGAACGTGCCGCGCGTGCCCGTGCCGGACGTCGCTGTCACGAAGTTCTCGTCGACGATGAGCCCGTCGGTGTCCGTGAGCTCGTAGTGGAAGTTCGCCTCGAACGTATTCGCGGTGCCGGTCGCGCGAATCGGGCTGGTGACCTCTTCGAAGGGCAGGGGCGACTCGACGAGAACGGAGGGCGTCTCCTCCTCGAAGTCGGCGCGCACATGGGTCTCGCCCCCGATTGCCACCGACTCGACGAGTGGAAGCGCGGTTTCCGTATACACGATCTGCGCAAGCGCCTCACGCGTCAGCTCGGTCGCACTCTCGAGCTCGACTGTCGCGACTCCGTCCTCGACCGTCACGTCGGCCTCCAGCCCCTCGGGCAGCGCCGTCTCCAGCCCGAGCTGCATCTCGTCCGCGTTCGGCCCGGCGACGAGCTGATCGAGTGCGATGTCGTCGAAGAGGACGTCGCCGACCTCGCGCGCAACGGGCCACACCTGCCCGTCGCGCAGGAAGTAGACGCGCAGCCGCGCCGACTCCACGCTCGTCGTCGTGGTGCCGGTGGTCACGGCCTCCTCGTCACCGTCGCCGCATCCGACCAGGGCGAAGCCGGCGGCGAGTGCGACGACTCCGAGGGCGACGCGCATCAGGGCGACAGCGTATGGCCTGGCCGCGGGTCACGAACGATGTCCGCGACCCGACGCCGGAGGTCAGCGTGGTCAAGCTCGATCGCGAGCCCTAGCCGCCGCGCCGTCTCCTCCTCGAGCCCCTGGAAGAGGTCGACCGTCTCCCAGAGCGCGCGAGCGACGTCGCGCAGGTCGTAGTGGGCGTACGCGCGCTCGAGTGCGGCGAGCGCTCCGGGGTCCGCCCAGCGCTCGAGAAAGCGGCCGTCGTCCCACACGTCGGCGTCCGCGTCCACCGCTCTCGCGTGCCAGCTCAGCAGCGTGACGAGTGACCTCTTCATCGCGCCGTTGACCCCGTCGACAGCCGCAAACACCTCGCCCTTTCTGAGCTTCCGAGCCGCCCAGAGTGCCGTCGACCAGAAGTCCCTCGAGAGGTCCAGCATCGCAGCCTCGTCCGGCAGCGCGACGGGCCGCCCCTGCGAGGACGTGTCGAGTGCCTCGGCCGCTGCCACGATCAGATCGGTCGGCGTGTTGACGTTCAGAAGCTGCCCCTCGTCCATATCGATGACGTTCGGGTTGACACCGCGCAACGAGAGCTCACCCGCAGAGACGCGCCGCTCGAGATCCGGAAGCATCGACCTCGTGTACACGCCGGGAAGCGGCCCCGTCTGGGGAACCGCGCGCGCGGCGAGGAGCTCACGCAGCAGGTCGGGCGTGACGAGCGGCGTGTCGACCGGAAGGACGAGGCACACGTCGTAGCGCGCTGCACGGAGGCCCGCGATGACGCCGAAGACCGGCGCGCGCTCGTCGGAGCCGTCGTCGAGCACCGAAATCGGCAACTCGTTCGGGTCTGCCGCCTTCCCGACCGCGATCACCTCGTCGCACGCCTCGCCCAGGATGCGCCACGCGCGCTCCGCCAAGGTCTCGCCGCGCAACGTCGCCAGCGCCTTGGGCGAGCCGAAACGCTCGGACGCGCCACCCACGAGCAGTACGCCCGTGGCCGCTACGCGATCCGCCACGGCTCCGAGTAGACCGTCACGCGACCGTCGCGCACCCAGCCGCACAACGTGACGCCTCGATCCTGCGCGAGCTCGACCGCGAGCGACGACGGCGCGCCGACCGCAACGAGCACCGGACATCCCGCGACGGCGGCCTTCTGCACGAGCTCGAATGAGAGGCGGCCGCTGACGCAGAGGACTTGCGACGCAAGCGGGAGGAGCAGCTCACCAAACGCCCAGCCGACAACCTTGTCCATCGCGTTGTGCCGCCCGACGTCCTCGCGGACGCAGAAGAGCGCGCCGCCGGCGTCGAAGAGCCCGGTCGCATGGAGCCCGCCGGTCGCCGCGAAGGTGGGTTGCGCCTCTCGGAGCCGGACGGGAAGCGACGCGATGACCTGGTGCTCGACCTCGAGCGTGCTTTCGACGCGAGGGGCGTCGACCTGGACCGCCTCGATCGCGCCCTTTCCGCACACGCCGCACGACGACGAGGTGTAGAAGTTTCGCCGCAGCCGCTCATGGGCGAAGCCCGAGGCATCGACGTCGACCGTGTTGGCCGCGAGATCGTCGGGAAGGTGCGCCGCGGTCGGAGCGATACCTTCCGTCACGCAGAATCCGAGCGCGAGCTCCTCATCGTGCCCCGGCGTCCGCATCGTGACCGCGACGGGCTCGCCGCCGATCCTGATCTCCAACGGCTCCTCGACAGCGACGAGGTCGCGGTCGGTGTCACCGCCGGGGAGCCTCAGCGCGTCGACACGCCGGGTCGAATAGGGAGGCGCCTGGGTCGGCTCGCCATTCACGCGGCAAGCGTACTTTCAGCCCCGCCTCGCTCTGCGCTCGGCCTCGACGCGGATGCTCTCGAGCGACGCCGCAACCGTCGCCTCCCAGGTGCGTGCGACGGCCGCACCCCAGAGCCGCCCGAGCGTCCAGAGATCGGTGCCGAGCTCCCCCGAGTACAGAAGCTCGGTCTCGTCGTCCACCTCGGTCAGCACGAAGGTCTCGAAGACGTGCGGCACCGGGCCGCGCACGAGGCGAAAATGGATGCACTCCGGGGGCTCGAACCGGACCGTCTCGACCGTCGTAGCGGTGAGCCCGTAGGCGCGCGTGTGATGCGCAGCGAGAACGAAGCCGGCGCCGCGCTCGAGCACCTCGACCTTCTCCCGCACAGCCCGGGGCGCCTTCCCCAGATACGGCGTAGAGACCACCTCGAACACGATGTCGCGAGGGGCCGGGATCCGCACGGCGATCGGCCCGAGCGGTCGGTAGCGGCGTCCCACGCCGAGATCCACCGACAACGAGCCACGTACGACGAGCGCCCAGACAAGCGTTCCGACACCTGCAACCCCGACGAGCGCTCGGATCCTCATGATTCATTCCTCATGCGGGCCATCCGCCTCCTCGTCGCTGCCGGTGCCGGGTACCTGCTCGGGACCGTACCCTCGGCCGACATCGTGTCGCGCGTGGCGACGGGAGGGCGCGTGAACCTGCGCGAGACCGGGAGCCGAAACCCCGGCGCCGTCAATGCGGGGCGCGTGCTCGGCGCGGGCTCGGGGCGAGCGGTGATGGTCGCCGACGTCGGGAAGGCGTACGCGGGGTGCGCCTGCGGCCATGCCATCGCGGGCGATCTCGGCGCGCACGTCGCGGGCGTCGGCGCAGTCGTCGGTCACTGCTACCCGTTCCCGAAAGGCTTCGACGGCGGCAAGGGCCTGGCGACGAGCTTCGGCCAGTGCCTGTACACCTTCCCCGTTGCGGCCCCTCTCGACCTCGTTCTCGCGCTCGGCGTGGCCAGGATCCCTGGACTCCCGCGTCCAGGGCTCGTCTCGACCGCCGTCGCGTCGGGCGGCTGGCTCGTCATGAGCCTCGTCTGGTGGCGTCGGCGACTGCCGAACTCGTGGGGCCCGAGACCGAGCGCCGCGCTGTTCGTCGCGAACTGCGCGACGGTCGGCGTCATTGCATCGCGCTTCGTGATCGCACATCGCCGCGGACACCCCGACGAGCTGGAGCCGCACTGACGCTCGTCACGCTCTGCACCGACTCGAGCTCGCTGGTCTCGCCGACCGCGGCCGCCGAGCTCGGCGTCGAGCTCGTGCCGATCCCGGTGACGCTCGACCAGGAGCCGTTCGACGGGACGACCGATGCGTTCTACGCGGGCATGCGCAAGGGTGCCGTCGCGACGACGTCAGTGCCGAGCCCAGGCGCCTTCGTCGACGTGTACGAGCGAGCCCAGGCGCGAGGCGCGACGAGCGTCCTCTCCCTCCACCTCGACCGCAGGATCTCCGGCGTGTCCGAGGCAGCCGCACTCGCCGCGCGCGAGACCACGATTCCCGTCCGCGTCGTCTCCCTGCCGACGGTGAGCTACGGCGTCGGACTATGCGTGCGCGCCGCGTCCGCCGCACTCCGCGGCGGGGCGACGGTGAGCACTGCGGCGGCCGAGGCCGAACGGATCGCGACGACGCTCGACAACGTCCTCGTCGCGCGCTCGGCGCCGGGCGGACGCGTATCGGCAGCCGACGAGTGGACGATCCTGCGCTTCGCGGCCGGGGAGGCCGCAATGCTCTCGACGCATGCAACGGTCGAGGAAGCCACGGCCATCATGGGCCGGCGGATCCTCCGCGGGCGACCCGGTCTCGTGGCGGTCGGACATGCCGGCGCGGAGCTCGAGGCGGCCGCCGACGGGCTCGCACACGACCTCGTCGATGCCGTCGCCGCGGTGGAGCGTTACCGCGTCACACCCAGCGTCGGGGCCCACACGGGCCCCGACAGCTTCGGTGCGTTCTGGTGGCCAGCGGCTCGCTAGGTCGCGTTCGCGCAGATCGCGAAGACCGTGATCGACCACGTGCCGTTCGTCGCGACGACCTCGCGGCCGACCGCGCGGTAAATGTTGTCGTTGTCGGGATACGACGCCTGAATGGCGACGCTGACTGGCGGCGACCCGCCCACTCCCGTGCCGTTCAGGCGGGCGCCACCACCGACGAGCCGCTTCCCGGTGGGACAGGCCATCTGCCCACTCTTCGGACTTGCCGAGCTCGTCGCCGACGTGACCTCGACACGCTCCACGCCACTCACGCCGGGCGGCCCCGCCGGACCTGCAGGCCCGGCGGGCCCGGCAGGGATCGACCCTGCGCGGAAGTCCGCCCGAACGAGCGATCCGTTCGCGACCTTGATCGAGGTCACCGCGTTCCGCGCGATCTTCGGATTGGTGACCGCCGCAGTCCTGAGCTGTGCGGGGCCGACGCTGTTCCTCGGTACCTGCAATGCCGTCGCGTAGCCCGTGCCGCCGAGCGCAACCAGCAACGCGATGCACGAGATCACAAGCCCTGGCGATGGGCGCCATACGGAGATCTTCATCGAGTACCTCCCGTCGTCGTATCGTCGGCGTCCGACCGTAACGACGGGATATGACGGTCCTGTTAGAGGCGCGCGCTACTCGACCGTGACGGTCTTCGCGAGGTTTCGGGGCTGATCCACGTTCAGGCCGCGAAGCCTGGCGATGCGGTACGCGAGCAGCTGCAGGGGGAGGATCGCGAGGACGACCTGAAGGAACGCCGGCGTCTTCGGGACGTAGATCACGTCGTCGGCGTGATGTTGGATGTCCTCATTGCCGTCGGTAGCGATGGCGATGACATGCGCGCCGCGCGCCCGGACCTCCTGGATGTTCGAGACGATCTTGTCGTAGACGTGGATGTCCGTCGCGACGACGACGACCGGCGTCTGCTCGTCCAGGAGCGCGATCGGCCCGTGCTTCATCTCGCCCGCCGAGTACGCCTCGGTGGGGATGTAGGAGATCTCCTTCAGCTTCAGCGCGCCCTCGAGGGCCACCGGGAGGCCGATGTGGCGCCCGAGGTAGAGGAAGAAATGCGCGTCGTGGTAGCGCTGCGCGATCTCCTCGATCGGATGGTCGCCGTCGAGGAACTGCTGGATCTTGTTCGGCAGCTTGTACACGAAGTCGAGGATGAACTCGATCTCACCGGGCGGCAGGGTCTCGCGGATCTGCGCGAGCTTCAGCGCCACGAGGTAGAGGAGCGCGACCTGGGCCGTGAACGTCTTCGACGCCGCGACTCCCATCTCGAGGCCCGCCCGTGTGTACAGGACCGAGTCGACCTCGCGGGTCACCTGCGAGCCCATCATGTTCGTGATCGCGGCAGTGCGGGCTCCCTTCTCGCGCGCGAGCTTGAGCGCCTCGATCGTGTCACGCGTCTCGCCTGACTGCGTGATCCCGATGACGAGGTCGTGCTCGTTGATCACGGGATTGCGGTAGATCCACTCGCTCGCGATGTCGAACTCGACGGGGACTCGTGCCCACTCCTCGATCACGTACCGGCCGACGACGCACGCGTGATACGCGGTGCCGCAGGCGAGAAGGACGATACGGCGGAGCTCCTTCACGTTCCGTCCGGACATGTCGAGGCCCTCGAGCACGAGTGTCCCGTGGCGAACGCGGTCACCGATGGTCTCGGCGACGGCCTCCGGCTGCTCGTAGATCTCCTTGAGCATGAAGGTCTCGTAGCCGGCCTTCTCCGCGCCCTCGTCGTCCCAGTCGAGCTCGGTCGGCTCGTGCTCGACCGCAGTGCCGTCTGCGCGCTGGAAGGTCGCACCCTCAGGCGTGATCTCGACGATCTCTCCGTCCCCGGGGAACTGCACGACGCGCGTCTCGCGAAGGAACGCCGCGGCGTTCGATGCGAGGAACATCTCGTCGCTTCCGACGCCCACCACGAGCGGAACCTGATGACGGGCGCCGACGAGGATGCCGGGATGGTCGTGGTGGATGACGACGAATGCGAAGTGGCCCTCCAGCTGAGTGAACGCGAGGCGCACGGCCTCGCCGAGGTCACCGTCGTAGTAGCGCTCGACGAGGTGCGTCACCGTCTCGGCATCGGTCTCGGAGGTGAACGTGTGGCCCTCGGCGACGAGACTGGCCGTGAGCTCCCGATAGTTCTCGACGATGCCGTTCAAGACGATCGAGAGCTTCGAGGCATCGCATCCCGCGAGAGGATGGGCGTTCGCCTCCGTGACGCCACCGTGGGTCGCCCAGCGCGTGTGTCCGAGCCCGGTCGTCGCCGTCGAGCCGTTCGAGCCCGCCCGTGACTTCAGGTTGTCGAGCGGCCCGACGGCGCGCACGTAGTCCAGGCCGTGGCGCTCGAGGAGCGCGATCCCGGCGGAGTCGTAGCCGCGGTACTCAAGGCGTTCGAGCCCCTGGAGCAAGAGCGACTTGCACTCACGCGATCCGACGTATCCGATGATCCCACACACAGTTTCGTCAGCGAGCAAGACCGCCATCCGCGAGTGCGGATGCCGGTCGCGCGAAAAATCCCTGAAGGCGTCCGCTTCGCGGCCACGCCCTCGTTGTCGACATGTCAACGCTCATCCAAGCCTCAGTAAACGCGAAAGAGCCCGGCGGCGCCCTCCGTCGGGCTCAGCCGAGCTCTCTTTCCACGAGCGCGGCGATGCTAGCACACAGCTTTTCTGCATCTTCCGTATTTTCCGCCTCGGCCAGGACGCGCACGACGGGTTCCGTACCGGACGGCCGTACGAGCACGCGGCCGCGAGCGCCGAGCTCGGCATTCAGGCGGTCAGACTCGTCGAGGATCGCGGGCGTCAGCTCGCGGCGTGCGACGGCGACGTTCCGCTTCGCCTGAGGGAAGCGGGGCATCGCCGCAGCGGCCTCGCTGAGCGAGCCACCCTCGAGCGCGCGACAGAGCAGGAGCGCGGCTGCCAGCCCGTCGCCGGTCGCGTGGTTTCCGAGCCAGATCACGTGACCGGACTGCTCTCCACCGAGGAGGCCACCTTCCTGCCGGAGCGCCTCCGAGACGTACCGGTCGCCGACCGGCGTCGTCACGACCCGGATGTCGTTCTCCTCCATCAGGGCGTGGAACCCGAGGTTCGTCATGACCGTGACGGCGACGACTTCGACCCCCAGCGCGAGCGCGAGGATGGTGAGGATCTGGTCACCGTCGACGATCTCGCCGCGCTCGTCGACCGCGAGCATCCGATCCCCGTCGCCGTCGAAGGCGATCCCGAAGTCGAGGCATTCGCGCGTGACGAGGTCCTGCAAGGCGGCGAGGTCCGTCGCGCCGCAGCCGACGTTGATGTTGGAACCGTCCGGGTTCGCGCCGATGGCGTGCACCTCGGCGCCGAGCCGCTCGAAGGCGGCCGGCGCGAGGGCAGAGAAGGCACCGTTCGCGCAGTCGACGCCGATCCGCATTTCCGAGAGATCCGAACCACACGCGAGGACGACCTGGTCGATGTATGCCTCGGCGATGTGATCGACCTCTTCGATCGAGCCACCGCCCGGACCCGCGGCGTCGAGCAGCGACTCGATCTCCTCTTCCTGCTCGTCGACGAGCTTCCCGCCGCCGCGGAAGACCTTGACCCCGTTGTACTCGGGCGGGTTGTGCGAGGCGGAGACCACGATGCCGAGGTCGTGAGCCAGGAACGCGACCGCGGGCGTGGGCAGGACACCGCCGAGAACGGCATGTCCGCCTGCGGCGGAGATCCCACGGGCCACCGACTGCTCGAACTTGGGGCCGGAGCGCCTCGTGTCGCGGCCGACCAGCACGCGTCCGCCGCCCGCCCACAGTGCGGCGGCCTTCCCGATCCGCTCGACGAGATCCGGCGTCAGGTCGACGCCGACGACGCCCCGCACACCGTCGGTCCCGAAATGCCGCCGCACGGCGGGCGAACCTACCTCTTCGAGAACTGAGGGGCCTTGCGGGCCTTGTGCAGGCCGGCCTTCTTGCGCTCCACGATGCGAGCATCGCGCGTCAGGAAGCCCTGGCGCTTGAGCGGCACGCGCATCTCCGGGTCGGCCTCGACGAGCGCCCGGGCGATGCCGTGCCGGATCGCGCCGGCCTGACCCGACGGGCCGCCGCCGGCGACACGGACGCGGAGGTCGTACGTGGTCGCGGCTTCCGCGACCTCGAGCGGCGCGAGCACCATCTTGCGGTGCACCGCGCGGGGGAAGTACTCGTCGAGCGTCCGGCCGTTGATCCAGGTCTTGCCGTCGCCCGGGCGCAGGATCACGCGCGCGACCGACGTCTTCCGCTTCCCGGTGCCGAGATACTGGGCGATCTCGCTCACGAGAGCTCCAGCTCCTTGGGTGCCTGGGCCGCGTGCGGGTGGTCGGGGCCGGCGTAGACCTTCAGCTTCGTGAGCTGGGCCGCCGCGAGCTTGTTCTTCGGGAGCATCCCCTTGACCGCCTTGCGGATGACCTCGGTCGGCCGGCGCTCGAGCTGCTCGCGCAGCGTGCGCTGCTTGATTCCGCCGGGGTAGCCGGAGTGACGGTAGTAGATCTTCGTGTCGAGCTTCGAGCCGGTCACCGCGATCTTCTCGGCGTTCACGACGATGACGAAGTCGCCCGTGTCGACGTGCGGCGTGTAGGCCGGCTTGCCCTTGCCCCGGAGCAGGTCTGCGATGCGGGTCGCCAGGCGCCCGAGGGTCTGCCCCTCGGCGTCGACGAGGAACCACTCACGCTGGATCTCTCCGGGCTTGGCCGTGTACGTCTTCATCACAGAAAGAGGGCGGACTCGCCGCCCGCCGGCGGGGAGTCTAGCACTTGCCAACTAGCCGAATGGCTGACCCGACTGGTCGTGAGTCCCGTTGTAGTGCGCGAGGAGGTCGGCGACGATTCGTGCGACCTGTCACGTCTGCTTGGGGAGAATGGGTCTGCGGCGACATACGGTGACGATTACTGCGGTCCTCGTGTCGAGTGCGGCGACGGTGCTCGTCGCCACGATCCCGGCGGTCGACTTCGCGTATCGCAGGCCAGCACTCCACGTCGCACTGGAGACGTCGGCGTACCTCGTCGCCCTTCTGGCCTCGTTCCTGGTATTCGGCAGGTTCAGGCGCAGTCACGCGATGCCCGATCTCCTCCTCGTCACTGCGCTGGCGTCCCTTGCCGGAGCAAATCTCGTGGCAGCGGTGTCCGCAGCGACCGAGACTCCGTCGCGGTTCGACACGTGGGCGCCCATCGCTGGGCGAGTACTCGGCAGCGTGCTGTTCACGGCGGCAGCGTTCACGCCCGCGGTGCGACTACCGCGCCATCGTGCTGCGGCCGTCGCCGCCCTCGCGAGCCTCGGCGCGATCCTGGGCGGCGTCGCAATCACCGTCGCATTACTCGGAACAAGACTTCCCGTCGGCGTCGAGACCGAGCTCGCCGGTGACCCGGGCCGCCCGGATCTCGACGGCCATCCGGTCGTGCTCGCGGTCCAGCTCGTGACCATGGCGCTCTTCGCCGCCGCAGTCATCGGCTTCTCGGCCCGCTACGCGAGAACCGGCGACGAGCTCATGCGCTGGCTGGGGCTCGGTGCTGTGTTCGCGTGCTTCGCACGCATCAACTACTTCCTCTACCCGTCCCTGTACTCGGACTGGGTGTATACGGGAGACCTCTTTCGGCTGCTCTTCTACGTCGCGCTGCTCGTCGGCGCAGCACTTGAGATCCGGAGCTACTGGGAAAACGCGGCCCACTCGGCCGTCCTCGAGGAGCGCCGGCGAATCGCCCGCGATCTCCACGATGGAGCCGCGCAGGAGCTCTCCTTCATCCTTCGACGATTACGCGGCCTCGAGGACGTGGACGACGCGATACTTGCACCGGTCACGGCAGCGGCGGAGCGGGGACTCGACGACTCGCGCCGTGCGATCGTCGCACTGTCCCGTCCTTTCGACGAGCGGTTGGACACCGCCCTCGCTGAGGCCGTCGAGCAGGTCGCAGCGCGGAGCGGGATCCGGCTCGCACTCGATGTATCGGAGGACGTGCGCGTGCGTCCACACGTGCGCGACGGCCTGATTCGGATCGCCTGCGAGGCGGTCAACAACGCTGCGAATCACTCTGGCGCGAGCGCGGTCGAGGTCGAGCTCCAGAACGCCGACTGCCTCCGTCTTCTCGTCACGGACAGGGGATCCGGATTCGACCCGGCCGCCGTCGTCGCAGGCATTGGCGGCGGCTTCGGGCTCACGGGCATGCGCGAGCGCGCGGAGCAACTCGGCGCGCAGCTCACGATCGACACGTCCCCGGGTGCCGGCACGCGCGTCGAGGTCGTCGTCTCATGAACGACCTGTCTGTCCGCGTCCTTCTCGCAGACGACCACGCGCCCACACGCGCCGACGTTCGAGAGATCCTCGAGGCCGATCGACGCTTCCACGTCGTCGCAGAGGCGGCCGATGCCGCGTCCGCCATCGAGAAGGCCGTGGACGAGCGACCGGACGTCTGCCTGCTCGACATCCATATGCCCGGAGGCGGGGTCGCCGCCGCGTGGGAGATCAGCGCCCGGCTGCCGCAAGCGAAGATCGTGATGCTGACGGTGTCCCGCGAAGACAGTCACCTGTTCACCGCGCTTCGCGCAGGTGCATCGGGCTACCTGCTCAAGGACATGGACGCGGCGCGGCTCCCACATGCGCTCCGAGACGTGCTCGAGGGGAAAGCGGCGATGCCGCGGGACCTCACTGCGCGCCTCGTGCAGGAGTTTCGAGACCGCGGTCCGCGCCGACGCACGGCGCTGGCCGATGGCCCGTACGCGACGCTGACGAGCCGCGAGTGGCAGGTGCTCGATCTCCTCCGCCAGGAGCTGAGCACCGCCGAGATTGCCCGTCGGCTGACGCTCTCGCCGGTGACGGTGCGCACCCACGTGAACAACATCCTCAAGAAGGTTCGAGCGCCGGATCGGAAGGCGCTGCTCGAGAGCTCGAACGAGCGTTGAGAGACTTCAGCGCCGGCCACGTTGCCGGCGCGCCCGCGTTTCAGCAACATCGGGCGATGGCGCGCCGTGACGGTGGGGCTCCTGCAATTCTGCTTGCGGACGACCATCCGCTCGTTCGGAGCGCCGTGCGCGACGAGCTCGAGCGCGCCGGTTTTCGGGTCTGCGGCGAGGCAGGGTCTGCGGCGGAGGCGATCGCGCTCGCGGCCCGGGAGGCGCCTGATCTCTGCCTTCTCGACATCTCGATGCCGGGCGGGGGCTTCCACGCTGCCACAGGGATCCTGCTACGCGCCCCGTCGGCGAAGGTCGTGATGTTCACCGCTCACTCGAGCGAGGAGCATCTCCTGGAGGCGCTCCGGGCAGGCGCAAGCGGCTACCTGCTGAAGGACGACGATCCCACACGCCTCCCGATCATCCTGCGAGACGTCCTGGCCGGCGTTCCCGCGTTCCCGCGGAGGCTGATGCAGCCGGTAGTCCTCGCGGCGCGCACGGCACTCGGCCCGCCTGCGATCGCCCTCGAATGAGCGCTGGGGCGATGAGCGACTTCATCGCCCGAATCGCGCCTGGGGCCTTGTCGCGGACCCGAGGCTAGACCAGGCTTCGGCCGGTACCAGGCGGCCTGTGGGGAGTCGCCCCTTGCGGCAAGGAGAGGAGAAAGCTGTGGCAACACCAGACCGGAGCGGGAGGCGCACGTGGCGCTTCAGGCTGAGCGAAACCGAGACACTCGAGGTCTCGACACCACGGCGTGCGACGGAGAAGCAGGTCCGGCGGCGAGGGCGCTTCGGGCTCGTCGTCGGCGCACTCGTCGCGACAGTCGTGTTCGCGGCGGTCGGATCCGCGGACACGCTAAATACGAACGAATTCTCGACAACCGACGATCTCGTGTACGGAGGCGGTGCTCAGACTGTGACGATCACGAAGCCGTCCAGTGGAACGAGCACCTTCAACGTTTCCTACACATTGCAGGCTCAGGGCGGCGACAGTGGCCCGACCGGTCCTGGGGGCAACTGCAACGTGTCGTCCACAAATCCTGCGACGCTGAGCTTCACGGGACTGCCGAGTGGCGTGACGGTGACTGGCGGCAATTCCTGGACGGCGTGTGGGACGCAAGGCGTGACCTTCACTGTCGCATCCAGCGTCGTTGCTGGCACGTATGACCCGATCAACCCCTCACTTTCGGGAGGGAGCGGAACCTACAACTACCACCAGCACGCGGACTTCAAGCTCGTCATCAACGCTCCTTCCGTCGCTGCTCCGACTGTGACGAAGAACGCGGTTGGGTCGCCCAACCATGTCTCGGGCGCGAGCACGTACGTGACCTCGGGCACGCAGCTTGGCTTCACGGTCTCGTCATCAGCGGCGCTCAGCGCGTGCACGATCAGCATCGACGGGCCGACGACAAACGACGCGAGCTTCTCGTGCGTGATCGGCAGCAACTCGTACACGCTTGGCGGCAAGCTCACGAGCCCGCCCGATGGCAGCTACCTGAACTCGGCGTCGGCCACGAACGCGGGTGGAACCGGGTCAGACTCGTTCACAGTCATCCTGGACAACACGGCACCCAGCATCAGCGTCACCGGCTACACAGACGGGGCAGTCTTCGTGAAGGGCGTTGACACGCTGCCGACTGTCGGCTGCTCGACAGCTGACGACGGAACGGGCTCTGGTCTCGCGAGTCAGAGCGGTCCGGCGGTAAAAGCCGGAACCGGCCTGAACGCCAATGGCGTCGGCTCGGTCACCTATCAGTGCACGGCGACGGACAACCTCGGCAACTCGAGGACCGTCGAGAGCACGTACAGCGTTATCTACAACTGGAGCGGGTTCTTCAGCCCAGTCGAGAACCCGACTGCCTGGAACTCGGCGAAGGCCGGCCAGTCGATCCCGGTCAAGTTCAGCCTCGGCGGGGATGAGGGACTGAACATCTTCGCTTCGGGATACCCGAAGATCTCCTCGATTGCATGCCCCAACGGCGGCGTGACCCCTGATCCGATCGAGGAGTACGAGACGATAACGGCGAACAGCAAGCTGATCTATGACGCCCTGGCTGGTCAGTACAACTACGTCTGGAAGACGGACAAGGCCTGGGCGGGGAAGTGCTTCCGTCTGGACGTCAAGCTGGACGACAACACCACGCACTCGGCAAACTTCCAGTTCACGAAGTAGGACGCGAGAGCAATCGATGCATTGAGGGGCGCCGCGAGGCGCCCCTCTTCTATCAGGCGGCCTCGGGCGCGACGGCGGGCGGGCGTCGGGCGACGGAGAGCCAGACAGCAGGCCCGAAGACTGCAACCGTCGCACCAACCGCGATGGCGACGACCCCCCACTCCGAGTACGCCAGGCCGCCGATCAGCGCGAGCGCAGCGGCGCTGAGCCCCGCGATGAGGTCGGTGAACCCCACGAGGCCCTGGCGTTCGACCGGCTTCGCGTGCGTCACGAGCTCCGCGGAGGCCGCGACGTACGACACGTTCCACCCGAGGCCAAGCAGGAACAGCGAGAGCGACATTCCCGGGATCTGGATGACCCACGCGAGCAGCACCGTGGAAACGGCCATCACCAGGAGGCCGCCGATCAGCGCGCGATGGCGGCCGACCCGATCTACGAGTTGGCCGACGACGAGCACGAGCCCGAACATCCCGACGATGTGCACGCTGATGACGGTGAAGACGTCGGCCTGCTCGTGGTCGTGGCCGACCACGATGTAGCCGCTCAGGTTCATCACACTGGCCATCACGGCCAAGCTCGCGACCGCGGCCACGACAGCCGCCGGAACTCCGGGTCGTCGCAGGATCTGGCCGAGCGGCGCCGCCGGCTCCGTCGTCGGCTCGGCGCCCGGGGCAAGACCTGCGCGTTCGAGCTCGAACGCGACCGTGCGCGGATCCGGGCGAATCGCCAGCGTGAGGATGAGCCCGACGACGCACATCGCAGCAGCGGCAAACCACGGGACGATCAGCGTGTCGAGCTCGAGCTCCTTCCCGGCGAAGAGCGGCCGGAAGACGAGCGGCCCGAGGGCGGCACCGAACAGGGCGCCGAAGAGGACGTACGAGATGGCCCGCGCTTTGCGCGGTTCCGGATACATGTCGGCGACGGCCGTGCGCGCGAGCAGCACGGCTCCGTTCATCCCACCGACGCCGAGGAATCCGAGGATGACGAGCGGCGCCGAGTCTCCCACGCACCCGAGCGCGGTCAGCACGCAGCCAACGAGGCCGACCACGAACCCTCCCGCGAGCACGGGAACGCGTCCGTAGCGGTCCATAAGGCGTCCGGCAGGGAGGGCGGCAAGTGCGCCTGCGGTCAGGAAGATCGCCGGCCCGAGGCCAAGAACGGATTCGATCCCGGTGACGAGGACGAGGGTGATCGTGGCAACTGCGGCCGCGAGCTGCAGAACACCTGACAGCGTTACCAGGCAGAGCGCGAGCAGGACGGTGTTCTGCCGGATCTGCCGCTGCGTCGTCACCGCGCGAGCGTATCCGTCTACGATGATCCAGACGTAACGGGGAGCTCGGGGCAGCCGGGCTGAGAGGGCGGTCGAGAGCGCCGCCGACCCGCAGAACCTGATCTGGGTAATGCCAGCGGAGGAAGGCGTGTCGGAAGAGATCGTTGTGGTGGTGTCGGGGGGTGAGCCGCCGGATCCCCGCGCAGCCTCGGCCGCGCCGCTCGGCGCTCCCGTCGTGGCGGCAGACAAGGGGCTCGAGCACGCGCTCTCGCTCGGCCTCGACGTGACCCTGGCGGTCGGGGACTTCGACTCCGCCTCGCCGGAGGCCGTCGCAGTCGCGGAGAGCGCGGGCGTCCGCGTGGAGCGCCACCCGCAAGAGAAGGACGCGACGGATCTCGAGCTCGCGCTCGACGCCGCGGCCGCGATGGAGCCGCGGCGCATCCTCGTGCTGGCGGGCGAGGGCGGCAGGCTCGACCACCAGCTCTCGGCGCTGCTCCTCCTGGCTTCGGAGCGGTATGGGGGCGTGCAGGTCGACGCGCTGGTCGGCCGCGCATGGGTCCACGTCGTCCGTGGGGCGCGTGCGCTCGAGGGGACATCGGGCGCGCTCGTCTCGCTGCTCGCGATCGGCGGAGCCGCGACAGGCGTGACGACTGACGGCCTGGTCTACCCGTTGCGAGGGGAGACGCTGGCGGCCGGGTCGAGCCGCGGCCTGTCGAACGTGTTCGCTGCGGACACGGCCCACGTCTCGGTGGAGGACGGCGTGCTCCTCGCGATGCGACCAGAGGACGCCACGTGACACTGTTTCCAGACGCCCTTCGCACGCTCGCGGTGGGCATGGCGGTCGTCACCGTCGCCTGCGGATGCGGAGGGAGCGACGAGACGCCGAGGGTGGTCGTGCTCGTGACGCACGACTCTTTCGCGGTCTCGCCAGACGTGAAGAGGGCGTTCGAGGAGGAGAGTGGCCTGACGCTCCGGATCCTCAAGGCGGGCGACGCCGGCGAGATCGTGACGCGAGCGCTCCTGACGGCCGGGAACCCGGAAGGCGACGTGCTCTTCGGCGTCGACAACAACCTGCTCCAGCGCACGCTCGAGGGCGACGTGTTCGAGGAGTACGAGTCGCCTCGGCTCGAGAACATCGACCCGGAGCTCCTCCTCGACCCGCAGCACCGCGCGACGCCGATTGACCGTGGCGACGTGTGTCTCAACTACGACCAGGCGTGGTTCACAGAACGGGAGCTCGACCCGCCGCGCGAGCTCTCGGACCTCGTGCTCGCGCCGTATCGGGACCTGCTCGTGGTGGAGAACCCGGCGACCTCGACTCCGGGGCTCGCGTTCCTGCTCGCGACGATTGCGTCGTACGGTGACGATGGCTGGCAGGCGTTCTGGCGCGGCCTGCGCGCCAATGGCGTGCTCGTCGTCGACGGGTGGGAGGACGCCTACTACGCGCGCTTCTCGGGCTCGGCGGGGAGCAAGGGGAAGCGGCCGATCGTCGTGTCGTACGCGTCGAGCCCGCCGGCCGAGGTGATCTTCCGCGACCCGCGGCCGAGCGAGCCGCCGACGGGCGTGGTCGAGCGGTCGTGCTTCCGGCAGGTCGAGCTGGCCGGAGTGCTGCGCGGCGCGCGGAACGAGGAGGGTGCGCGGCAGCTGATCGACTTCATGCTCTCGGAGCGCTTCCAAGAGGACATCCCGCTGCAGATGTTCGTCTTCCCGGCACGGCTCGACACCGCGCTTCCGCGAGCGTTCGAGCAGTTCGCGGTCGTCCCCGAAAGCCCACTCGAGCTTCCGCCGGAGAAGATCGAGGCGAACCGAGAGCGCTGGGTGGACGAGTGGACGGACATCGTGATCCGCTGAGCAGTCGAGCCTGGCGGGCGCTGGTTCTCGGCGTTCCGCTCGCGTTCCTCGCGCTCTTCTTCCTCTACCCGCTCGCAGCGATCGTCGAGCGCGGCCTGCGTGGCGAGGGCGATCCGCCGCTCGACGTCCTGACCGATCCGACGACGGCGGACGTGGTCTGGTTCACGGTCTGGCAGGCGCTCGCATCGACGGTGCTGACGATCGCCCTCGCATTGCCCGCCGCCTACGTCCTCGGGCGCTACCGCTTCCGCGGCCGTGGTCTGGTCGGTGCGCTCGTCGTGGTGCCGTTCGTGCTCCCCACCGTGGTCGTCGCCCTCGCATTCGTCGCGATCCTTCCGGACGGCGTGGAGCGGGGATGGGCTCCGATCCTCGTGGCGCACGCGTTCTTCAACGTCGCGGTGGTCGTGCGGATCGTCGGGACGTTCTGGGCGAGCCTCGACCCGAGAGTCGACGAGGCGGCGGCCACCCTCGGGGCGCGACCGCTCGCGCGCTTTCGCGAGATCACGGCGCCCTTGCTTGCACCGGCGCTCGCGGCGGCGGCCGCGATCGTCTTCCTCTTCTCCTTCACCTCGTTCGGCGTCGTCCTGATCCTGGGCGGCCCGAGGTTCGCGACGCTCGAGGCCGAGATCTACAACCAGGCGGTCCGGCTCTTCGACCTGCGGGCTGCAGCGGTTCTCTCGATCGTGCAGCTGGCCTGCGTCGTCGCGGCTGTCTGGGTCGCCACGCGCCTCGAACGACGGGTCGTCGTGACGGGTCAGCTCCGCCCCGAGTCGGAGGTGCTCCGTGCTCCTCGCACGACGCGCGACAAGCTCGTCGTCGGTGCGAGCCTGGGCGGTCTCGCGCTCTTCCTCGGGCTGCCGCTCGCCGTCCTGGTGGAGCGCTCGCTCGCGATCGGTGACGGCCATGGGCTCCACGCGTACCGCGCCCTCGGGCGTCCGACGAGCGTCCTCCTCGCAGCGCCGTGGGAGGCCGTGCTCAACTCCGTCGTCTATGCGGCTGCCGCCACGGCGATCGCCCTGGCGGTCGGCGGCCTGGCGGCATTCGCGCTTGCGACATCGCGCGGGCGGGTCCTCGACAGCCTGATTCTGTTGCCACTCGGCGTGTCGGCGGTGATGCTCGGGCTCGGGTTCCTGATCGCCTTCGACACCGAACCGCTCGACTTCCGTGCCGCGTCGTGGCTCGTCCCGGTCGCGCAGGCGCTCGTCGCCATCCCGTTCGTCGTTCGCATCCTGGTGCCGACGCTTCGCTCGATCGACCCGCGTCAGCGCGAAGCGGCAGCGCTGCTCGGCGCGCCGCCCGCTCGGGTCAGGCGCGAGATCGACCTGCCGATCGTCTCGCGCGGCCTCGCGGTCGCCGCTGCGTTCGCGTTCGCCATCTCGCTGGGCGAGTTCGGAGCGACGGTGTTCCTCGCACGGCCCGACCGGCCGACGCTGCCGGTCGCGATCTTCCGCTTCCTCGGACGACCCGGAGAGGTCAACGTCGCGCAGGCCTACGCGCTCGCGGTCGTGCTGATGGTGCTGACGGTCGTGTCGGTGCTGCTCGTCGAGCGGTTGCGCGTCCGTCGCGGAGGCTGGTTCTGATGCTTCGCGTGGAGGGCCTTACGGTGGGATTCGACGGAGTCGCGGCGCTCGACCACGCGTCCCTGGACGTTTCGAATGGTGAGACCGTTACGGTCCTGGGGCCGAGCGGCTCGGGTAAGACGACGCTCCTGCGAGTCGTCGCCGGGCTCCAGGTGCCGGACAAGGGACGGGTGGTGCTCGACGGGAAGGATCTCGCCGGTATTCCGCCGCATCGCCGCGGGATCGGTCTCGTCTTTCAGGACCACGCGCTCTTTCCGCATCGCAACGTGGCGGAGAACGTCGGCTTCGGTCTGCGCATGCGTGGCGACAATCCCGCTGCGACCGCGAGACGCGTTCGCGAGCTGCTCGAGCTCGTCGGCCTCGCCGGCTTCGAGCGCCGGTCCGTCGGAACGCTCTCGGGCGGGGAGCAGCAGCGCGTGGCGCTCGCCCGGGCGCTGGCGCCCGAGCCGCGGCTGCTCCTCCTCGACGAGCCACTCGGATCTCTCGACCGGCGGCTGCGCGATCGCCTCCTCGAAGACCTCGCCCGCCTCTTCGGCCAGCTCGATGTCACGGCCGTGTACGTCACGCACGACCATTCGGAGGCGTTCATTCTCGGCGACCGCGTGGCGGTGATGCGCCGGGGGCGGGTCGTCCAGGTCGCGACACCCGACGAGCTCTGGGCGCGGCCGGCGGACGAGGACACGGCTCGCTTCCTCGGCATCGCGAACGTCGACGGCACCGAGATCGTCAGGCCCGAGGCGGTGGCGGTGCGACCGGCGGCGGCGCGCGGCGACGGAACGGTCGAAACCGCGGTACGAGTCGGCCCCGTCGTGCGCCTCCACGTTCGGCTCGACGACGGGCGCATGCTGGAGGCGGTCATGGCGTCGCTCGAGCACCCACGGCCGGGAGACCGGGTCGACGTCGAGGTCGATCCGCGAGGCATCGTTCGCCTTCGATGATCCGCAAGCGCGTCGTCGTCCACGGATTCGTACAGGGCGTGTTCTTCCGCGACTCTGTTCGGCGCCATGCCATCGGCGTAGGCGTCAGCGGGTGGGTGCGCAACAACCGCGACGGGAGCGTGGAAGCAGTTTTCGAGGGCGATGCGGACGCCGTGGAAAGCCTCGTGAGACTCTGTCACCAGGGCCCGAGAGGAGCGCGCGTCGATCGCGTCGACGTCGCAGCGGAGGAGCCCGAGGGAATCACGGGCTTCGCCGTCCGCTAGCTTGGCTACCAGCGCTCCCAGCGGATCGACTCGGCCTCGGCGCGTCGCGGCTTCGTGCGACGGCTCGTCACCGCGCTCCAGCCGGGATCGGGAGCGGGCACGCCGATGGTCACGAGGCCGACGATCGTCACGTCGTCCGGGATACCGAACCGCGCGCGAATCGCGGTCGCCGCGGCGCCCTCGACGCCGGTGAGACCGGCCGCGAGCCCTTCGTCGACCGCGGCGAGCAGGAGCATCATCATCGCGGCGCCCGCGTCGACGAACCAGAACGGAACGGGCCAATCGATCTCGGCGCCATCCACGAGCTTGTCGTCCTGTCGGTACCGCTCGTGGTAATCGTCCTCGCGCGTGCAGACGATGACGTGAATCGGGGCCGACTCGAGCCACGGCTCTCGCCCGTCCGGCGTCGTCCAACCGGACTCGCGCATGATGCGAGCGATCTCGGCGCGCAGTTCGTCCTCGGTCACGACCAGGAGGCGCTGCCCCTGGCTGTAGCCTGCGCTCGGAGCGCGCCGCACGGTGCCGACGATCCGTTCGGCGACCTCCCGCGACACGGGCTCCCGCGCGTAGTTGCGAACCATGCGGCGCTTCGGCAGCAGCTCCTGGAACTGCATCAGTCGTCGTCGTTTTCGTCGAGGTCCTCGTCGAGCTCATCTGGGTCGTCGAAACCGTCCTCGAGCGCCGTCTCGATGCTCTCGTCGCCCTCGTCCCAGTCGTCGTCGCTCTCGCCGACCGCGGCGCTCGCGAAGCCCTCGTCCTGCCAGAGATCGCCCATCTGCCCCTTCCGATCGTGAGGGCCGAGCCTAGCGCTCGCCGGCGCAGGCCCGGTCGCCGCTCATCACCTGGTCGAAGACCGAGTTGAACTCGGCGTCACGGTGCGCATCCGCCTTCGTGAGCCCGGCCAGCTCCACCTGCATCACCGGCATGACGCCCGGGCCGCCGACCGTGATGCGATGCCGCTCGCCGGGAGCCGCCGGGCGGACCTCCTGGCTCGGGTAGCCGGTGAACGGCCGCTGCGGCACGAAGCTGTGACAGAACGTTCCGGTGCCCGCGTGCGTGAGGATCCCCGACTCGCGTTTCCAGCCTGACCCGTACGCGGAGTTCAGCGTGTCGATGTAGAGATTCCGCCCGTACTTGTCCTTCGGGACGCCCTTCGCGGTCGCGCCGAATCCGTAGATCGGCTGGCCGAGGTACGTGTACCTTCCGAAGACGCCCTGCCAGCGCCCGTGGTACGTCCAGTTCGGGAAGACCTCGAGCTTCGGCAGCTCACCGGAGAAGTGCGAGAGGTGGAGCTCGAGGTTCGAGTGGTGCGGGAGCCACGGATCGAAGCCGAGGAGCGGAAGCCGGCGCTGCCACGCCTGCACCGCCCAGTACGTCCCGTCAGGAGCCTTGCACGCCGTCACGAGCATGGGGAGCGCAGGCCCGTCGTACGGTCGGCAGAGGTTCTTGAACGTCTTCCAGTACCTGCCGTTGCGGTGCTTCCCCCACCCACCCGCGTAGTCCCAGCGGAACCGCACCTGCGGAAGGTCGGCCGAGGGCGGGCGCGCGTTGATCGCGCCCCAGGCGAGGACGCGGCGCGGTCGCCCGTCGGCCCGCCGGTACGTGAGGAGCACCTCGCTCTTCGCGTTAACCTTCAGCGAGACGAGCGCGACGTTGGCGTCCTGCACGAGCTCGCTGCCGGCGGCAGGCGAGGCGGCGATGATCGCCGCGGCGAGAACGAGCAGGCAGACGAGAGGGCGGTGCCGCATCACCTCGGAGGATCGGAGGCTAATCCGGCAGGCGCGTCCCTCGGAGGAGGGACGGCGCTACTCCCACTCGATCGTCGCGGGTGGCTTCGAGGAGACGTCGTAGACCACGCGGTTGACGCCCGGGATCTCGTTGATCACGCGACTCGAGATTGCTTCGAGGACGTCGTACGGGATGCGCGCCCAGTCGGCCGTCATTGCGTCCTCGGAGGTGACCGCGCGAATCACGACCGGATACGCATAGGTCCGCTCGTCGCCCTGCACGCCGACGGAGCGGATCGCCGGGAGCACGGCGAAGCTCTGCCAGAGCTCGCGATAGAGGTCCGCGCGACGGATCTCCTCGAGCAGGATGGCGTCGGCGCGGCGCAGGATCGCGAGTCGTTCCTCGGTGACGTCGCCGATGATGCGGATCGCCAGGCCGGGGCCGGGAAAGGGCTGGCGCCAGACCATGCGCTCCGGCAGCCCGAGCTCCTCGCCCACGCGCCGCACCTCGTCCTTGAAGAGGAGCCGGAGGGGCTCGACGAGCTCCATCGCCATGTCCTCGGGAAGCCCGCCGACGTTGTGGTGCGACTTGATCAGCGCGGCCACGCCGTCGTCCCCGCCGCCGGACTCGATCACGTCCGAGTACAGCGTCCCCTGGACGAGGAAGCGGACGTCGCCCGTGCGTTCCACGCGACCGGAGTCCGCACTCGCGGATTCCGGTCTTGGCGCGGAGGACAGCTTGCCCGCCTCCTCCTCGAAGACGCGGATGAACTCCTCACCCACGACCTTCCGCTTCTCCTCCGGGTCGGAGACGCCCGCGAGGCGGGTGAGGAAGCGCTTCTGCGCCTGCACGTGCACGAGCGGGACGTGGAAGTGGCCGCCGAAGGTCTCGACCACCTGCTCGGCCTCGTTCTCGCGCAAGAGCCCGTGATCGACGAAGACGCAGGTGAGCTGGTCGCCGACCGCCTTGTGCACGAGGAGCGCCGCGACCGCCGAGTCGACACCGCCCGACAGCGCACAGAGCACGCGCTCGGAGCCGACCGCCGCACGGATGCGCGCGACCTGCTCCTCGATGACTGCCGCCGGTGTCCATGTCGGCGGCGTTCCCGCGACCTCGTACAGGAAGTTCTTCAGGATCTCCTGCCCGTGTGGCGTGTGGACCACCTCGGGATGGAACTGGACGCCGTACAGGCGGCGCGCACGGTCCTCGAAGGCCGCGATCGGCGTGGACGGCGAGCTCGCGGTGACCTCGGCCCCCGTCGGCGCTGCGGTCACGGAGTCGCGGTGGCTCATCCAGACGGTCTGCTCCGGTGGCAGGTCCTGGAAAAGGTCGGACTCCGTGGCTTCGAGCGCTGCCTTCCCGAACTCGGACGCGCCCGTCCGTTCCACCTCGCCGCCCAGGTCGCGCGCCATGAGCTGCATGCCGTAGCAGATGCCGAGCGTCGGGATGCCGAGCTCGAAGATCCCCGTGTCCAGGTCCGGTGCTCCCTCTGCGTAGACCGAGGCCGGCCCGCCGGAAAGAATCAGGGCCGCCGGTTTCCGCGCCGCCACGTCGGCGGCCGTGAGTCGGTGCCCGACGAGCTCCGAGTACACCCGCGCCTCCCGCACCCGCCGCGCGATCAGCTGGCTGTACTGGCCGCCGAGATCGACGACGAGGACCGGGCGTTCTTCCGGCGGGGCGTCGGCGATCGGGAGCGCGACGACCTCGGCCATCAGCGGCGGTAGTTCGGAGCGTCCTTCGTGATCGTCACGCCGTGCGGATGGCTCTCGAGAAGCCCTGCAGGTGTGATCCGCGTGAAGCGCGTGCGGGCCTTCATGTCCTCGATCGTCGCTGCCCCGCAGTAGCCCATCGACTGCCTCAGCCCGCCCACCACCTGGTGGACGATCGGCGCGAGCGGCCCCTTGTACGGGACGCGACCCTCGATCCCCTCCGGGATGAGCTTCTCGACGTCCTCGACGTCGCCCTGGAAGTACCTGTCCTTCGAGAACGAGCGCGCCTTCATTGCGCCGAGCGAACCCATCCCGCGGTACTCCTTGAACCGCTCGCCCTGCGCGACGATCACCTCGCCCGGTGCCTCGTCCGTGCCGGCGAACATCGACCCGAGCATCACGACGTCGGCGCCCGAGGCGATCGCCTTCGCGATGTCCCCGGAATTGCGTACGCCACCGTCTGCGATGACCGGAATCCCCTGTCCCGAGAGCGCATGTGCGGCCTCGAAGACAGCCGTTACCTGCGGCACGCCCACGCCGGCGACGACGCGGGTCGTACAGATCGACCCGGGACCTTGACCCACCTTCACCGCGTCCGCCCCGGCATCGGCGAGCGCAAGCGCACCATCGCACGTCGAGATGTTGCCGGCGATGAGCTCGATGTCGTGCTCGCCCTTCAGCTTGTGGACGACGTCGAGCACGCCGTGCGAGTGGCCGTGAGCCGTGTCGACGACGAGGACGTCGACCTCGGCGTCCACGAGCGCAGCCGCCCGTTCGAGCGCGTCCGAGCCGACGCCGACCGCGGCGCCGACGCGAAGCCGCCCTTGGGAGTCCTTGGTCGCATCGGGGTACCTGATCCGCTTCGAGATGTCCTTCACGGTGATGAGGCCCTTCAGACGGCCGTCCGCGTCGACCACCGGGAGCTTCTCGATCTTGTTGCGGTGGAGGATCGCCTCCGCCTCCGCGAGCGTCGTCCCGACCGGAGCCGTCACCAGGTCGCGGGCAGTCATCAGCGCCGAGACCGGCTGCGAGGAGTCCGTCTCGAAGCGGAGATCGCGATTCGTGAGAATGCCGACGAGGACGCCCGCCTCGTCCGTGATCGGGACGCCCGAGATCCGGTAGCGCTCCATCAGTTCGAGCGCCTCGGCCACGGTGTGGTCGGGCATGAGCGTGACCGGCTCGACGATCATCCCCGACTCCGAGCGTTTCACCTTGTCGACCTCCGCGACCTGACCCTCGATCGAGAGATTGCGATGGACGATTCCGAGACCGCCCTCGCGCGCCAGCGCGATCGCCAGCCGCGCCTCGGTCACCGTGTCCATCGCGGCCGAGATGACCGGGATGTTCAGCGAGATCGACGGCGTGAGCCGGGTGACCGTCGAGACGTCGTTCGGCAGGACATGCGACTCCGCCGGGAGCAGGAGCACGTCGTCGAACGTGAGGCCTTCCTGGCCGAACTTCCGCTCGAACGCGACGAGGCGCTCCATCTCCGCCTGCCGGAACTCGGTCTCCATCCGGTGACGTTAGCAGCGTCCGCCGACGGCGATCACCCCGGCTGCACTCGGTGACACCGCCGCTCGCGTGCGGCTGCGCCGTCGACGTCGCCTTTCGCGGTGCGGACCTCGGTCGACTTCGCGGCCGCGCCCCCACTCCGCTGGCGAGCCCGGGAGGACGAGCGTCTCACGGGCGTACCAGGCGTGGCCGCGGACGTCGTCGGGCGCCTGAGCGCGTCGAACCGACGAGGTCGCAGAAGACGACGGTGGCGACCTTGCGCCGCTCGCGCATCGGCCGCAGTCTACGAGCGGACTGGCTGCAGCTCCGCGAGTTCGACGTCGGCTGCCAGCGACGCGGCGGACGCCGGGTCGAACCGGCCGGCACCCACTTCGCGCACCGACGCCGCACCGGCGGCGACCGCGGCGCGGATCGACTCCTCGGGCGAGCGCTCGTCGCCGACCGCGGCCAGGAACTGTGCGAGAAGCACGTCGCCCGACCCGACTCCCGACACGGGCTCGACGTGAGGCGCGAATGCGCGGATGCGCCGCGTCTTGCGACCGATCCGCACGAGCGCGAAGCAGCCGTTCTCGAGGGTGATGAGGACGTTGCGCGCGCCCATCTCGGCGATGGCGTCGAGCGCCATCAGGAAGTCGTCGTCGTCCTCGAGCTCCTGCCCCACGAGCTGCTCGGCCTCGCGCTGGTTCGGCGACACGAGGAACGGACCGGCTTCCACCGCGAGCCGCAAGGGCTCGCCCTCCGAGTCGAGCACGACGCGGACGTCGCGGCGCGAAAGGTCGCGCACGGCATCCGCGTAGAACGTCGTCGCGACCTTCCGCGGCAGCGAGCCGGAAAGGACGACGAAGTCGGCCCCGCGCGAGAGGTAGTGCAGCTTCTCGACGAGCGTCTCGAGCTCACCTGCGCCCACCTCAGGTCCCCATTCGTTGATCTCGGTGTGGGTTCCCGCCGTGGGGTCGACGACCGCGGTCGAGGTGCGGGATTCGGCGGCGATCCGCACGAAGTCGTTGAGGATCGCCTCGGCGGTGAGCTCCTCGATGATCCGCGTCCCCGTGCGCCCGCCCGCGAGCCCGGTCGCGACCACGGGCACATCGAGGATCTTCAGCGCCCGAGCCACATTGATGCCCTTGCCGCCCGCGAGCGTGAGCACCTCGCTCGAGCGGTGGCGGAAGCCGATCTGGAACACGGGCACCGTCAGCGTGCGGTCGAGCGCGGCGTTCGTCGTGACGGTGACGATCACGAGACGATCTCCCAGAGGTTGTCCATCGTCCGTGTTGCGTACCAGCGGGCTTTCGCGAAGAAACCGGCGTCCTCGACGGCTGTGGCGGCGGCGAGGTTCGACGAGGCGACGAGCCGGTTCCCCTCGTACACGTCGACGCGACCGACGACCTGACCCTTCGCCACGGGAAGCGCGAGCATGGTCGGCGCCACGACACGCTCGACGAGCGACTTTCCGTTCCGCAGCGTGCGCACGATCGAACGGGGCGCGACGAGGTCGACGTCCGGCTGGCCGAACGCGGTTTCCGCAGTGACGTACGCACGGCTCGCGTCGATCACCTGCACGCGGCGGTACTGGTCGAGCCCGTACTCGAGGAGCTCGCGGAGCGCGTCGTTTCGCGCTCCGCGGGTATCGCTTCCGAGCACCGTGCCGTACACGGTGACGCCGCCCCGCGCGGCAGCCGCCGCCTGCGACCAGCCCGCGTCCTGCGTGTGCCCGGTCTTCCCGCCGACGAGCGGCGCCCAGCTCACGAGCAGGTCGTCGGTGGTTGGGAACGTCGTGCCCTCCGGCAACGAGAACGTCGAGCGCGAGAGTGCCTCCCGGATGAACGGCACACCGAGCGCGTAGCGCACGAGCGCTGTCGCGTCGCGCGCGCTCGAGACGTGCCCACTCTCGTCGAGCCCGTGCGCGTTCTCGAAGTTCGTGTCGGAGAGCCCGAGCTTCTCGGCCTTCGCATTCATGAGGCCGACGAAACGATCGGCAGATCCGCCCCCGACGTGAAGCGCGAGCGCCTGGGCGGCGTCGTTGGCGCTCGGAATGAGCGTCGCCCGGATGAGGTCTGCGACCGTGACCTCCTCGCCCGCGCGGAGGAAGACAGTCGACTCGCCGATGTCGGCGGCGCCGGGGGTGATGCGTACGACGTCGCTGGGCTGCGCGTGCTCGAGCGCGACCGCTGCCGTCATGAGTTTCGTGATGCTGGCCATCGCCCGCGGACGGCTCGCATCGCCACGGGAGAGGACCGATCCGTCCTCGCCGACGAGGTACCACGAGGCGGCCGCGATCTGCGGCTCGAGAGTCTGAGCATCCGCGCTCGGTACCCCCCCGGGCGCCAGGAAAGCGAGGAGCGCGACGACGGCAACGAGTGCGCGCATCACCGGCGGCGAATCATAGGGTCACCAGCCCGCCGCGGCCCACACCTGCGCTGCGAGCTGCTGTGCCTCGGCGGCCGCGGCGCTTCGCCAGTCCGCCTCCGACTCGCGGTAGGCGTAGATCACCGAGCGAGACGCCGTCACGAGCCCGCTGGCCGGGCCCGCCGTGAAGGCGCGCGCCACGTCCGCGGGCGTCGCGCCCTGCGCGCCGACGCCCGGCAGGAGCATCGGCGTCGTCGGCAAGAGGCGCCGTGCCTCCGACACGGCCCGCGGAAGCGTCGCGCCGACCACCGCGCCGACGCTCGACATCCCCTCCGCCCCGACGAGCGGCTCACCCCACTGCCGAACGAGCTCGGCGACGTGATGCCACAGCGGCCGACCGTCGGAGAGCGCGAGGTCTTGCACGTCCGCGGCGCCGGCGTTCGACGTTCGGACGAGGAAGAACACCCCCGCCCCGTGGCGCCGGCAGGCGGCGAGGAACGGCTCGACCGAATCGAGGCCGAGGTACGGGCTCGCAGTGGTTGCGTCCGCGAGCGCCGGGCCGTCTTCGCGAGGTTCGAGCAGCGCCTCGGCGTAGGCGCGCGAGGTGGATCCGATGTCGCCGCGTTTGGCATCCACGAGCACGAGGAGGCCGGCCCCGCGTGCATACGCGCACACCTCCTCGAGCGCGCGGTAGCCGTCGGAGCCGAGCGCCTCGAAGAACGCGGACTGCGGCTTCACGGCGACGACGTACGGGCCGACGGCGTCCACGATTCCCTTGCAGAAGCGTGCGACGGACGACGCCGCGGCTGCGCGGCCGAGCACGGCCTCACCTCGCAGCTCCATGGGTAGGAGGTCGAGGCGCGGATCCAGCCCGACCACAAGCTGGCTGCGCTTACGAGCGACTGCCGCGGCGAGCCGGTCGGCGAAGTTCTCCGGATCGGGCACGTCCCACAGGCTACGCAGCCTGGATCTCGGCAAGCCGCAGTGGAACGATCCGAAGCTCTGGGGGAGGCTTGCGCACGAAGCCGGAGACGACTAGCAGGTCAGCGGCATCCTCGGGCGTCAGCGACGTCGCGGCAACCGTGACCGACGCGAGACAGGCCTGGATCTCGAGCCGCCCCGCGGCACCCCGCGGGATCGTCCTCGCCGTCACGCGGCCACCCGCGACGACGAAGGCCCGCCAGAAGCCGGGCTCGCGCGCGGGTGCGAGCACGCACAGCTCCTCGGAACGAAGCCGGTCGAGCTCCTCGACTCGTGCAACCACGGCCTCCAGCGCCGCGACGCGGTCGCGCATCCGAGCGGCGTCCTCGAAGCGGAGATCGCGGGCGAGCCGGCGCAGCTTCGCACGGAGTGGCGGCAGCGCGGCTGCGAGGTCCTCGCCTGCGTAGTCGTCGAGCGCGCGGGCTGCGAGCTGCGCCCGCCGCTTGCCGGCGATCGGGCCGAAGCGCGTCGGCTCGGCGCCGACGACCCACCGCTCTCCCCGCCGCCGGAGGTACGACTGCGGACGGCCGCCCCGCGCGTTCGCCGGGGGCCGAAGCGCGCGGATGAGGCGGAGCTCCTCGAGAGCGGCCTCGACCTCGGACCCGAGCTCGCGCCATTCGACGCGCGCGAGCGCGCCGAGCGCGGCCTCGACCGCGGGCCGCTGCCGGTCGCCGGCGAAGTACGAACGCAGCCGCGCCCGCAACTCACGCGCCTTTCCGACGTAGAGCACGGCGTCGTTGCGGTCACGGAAGAGGTAGACGCCCGGCGTCGTCGGCGCGCCCGCAACGAGTCCACGCCGAGTGTGCAGCCTCCGCTCGCGCGGCGCAGCCAGCTCGATCACTTCGGCGAGCGTCCGCGCGCCGCGCTCCTGTGCGAGCCCGAGCAGGGCGACCAGGATCTCCGCCGTCGCGAGCGCGTCGGGTAGTGCGCGGTGGCACGGGACGGTGGACGTGCCGAAGAAGTGGGCGAGTTGCGCGAGCGAGAAGCGCTCGCTGCGACGCTGCAGCAGCCGTCGCGCGAGCCAGACGGTGTCGATCACTGCCGCTGCGACGCGGCGACCGGTGAGCCGCTGAACCGCGTGGTCGAGAAAGCCGACGTCGAAGCGCGCATTGTGTGCCGCGAGCGGCGCGTCGCCGGCGAACGTGAGGAAGCGCCGGACGGCGAGATCTTGCCGCGGCGCACGCCGCAGGTCGACCTCGCGGAGACCCGTGAGCCGCGCGATCGTCGGAGGCAGCGAGACGCGCGGGTCGACGAGGCTCTCGAACGTCTCGGCGATCTCCAGCGAGCGAACGCGCACGGCTCCGATCTCGCACATCCGGTCGCGGGAGGCCGAGAGGCCCGTGGTCTCCAGATCGAAGACGACGAGCTCCGCGTCCTCGATCAGCGTCTCGGGCGTCTCCCCGTCCGCCAGGCCGACCCGGCCCCCGAGCCACGCGAGCCGCGCGTCGCCCTCGATGACGTCGGCGAGCAGCGAGTGCGCGAGCGTCGCAGGCGCCCGCTCGAGCGCGAAGAGGACGCGCGCGGCCTCCTCCGCGCCGACGGCGCCCTGCCGCGCCTGGACGAGCTCGACGAGACGGTCGGCGGCATCGAAGGAGAGCTGCATCCCGCTCCACCGTAGTCGAACATACGTTCGTATTCAAGGCGAAACGAAAGGCCGCCCGGAGGCGGCCCTTCGTGATCCTCAGGTCTGGAGCTAGCCGCCCTTGACCGCTGCCTTGAGGGCGCTCCCGGACTGGAACTTCGGGACGGTCGTCGCTGCGATGTGCACCTTCTCGCCCGTCCGCGGGTTGACGCCCATGCGCGCGGCACGCGCCGAGGTCGAGAACTTGCCGAAGCCGGTGAACGTGATCGTGTCACCGTTCTTCAACGCGTCCGTGATCGTGTCCAGCATGGCGTCTACCGCAGCGCCGGCCTCACGCTTGGACATGCCCGCCCGATCGGCGACGGCGTCCACGAAATCCTGCTTGGTCACTGTTCTCCTCCTGACGTCGGATTCGACTTCACGGAACCGAGGGACCCTAACACCCTTTCGGATTTGGCTCAACCATCACGTTTTCCGGGGATTTTCGCAGCTCCAGGAGCTCGCTCGCGCGAAAGAGCGGCCGGAGCCGCACTCCGAGACGGGCGAGCGCGTCCGAGCCCCCCTCCTCCCGGTCCACGACACAGACCGCGTGCCGGACGACGAGACCTTCTGCCCGGACGGCCGACACCGCGTCGGCGAGAGCGCCGCCGGACGTGACGACGTCTTCGAGAAGGCACACCAGCTCCCCGGGCTCGAACGGGCCCTCGATCCGTTTGGCTGTCCCATATTCCTTGGTTTCACCGCGCACGATGATGAACGGCAGGCCGGACGCCATTGCTGCCGAAGCTGCCAACGCGACCGCTCCGAGCGCCGGACCGGCGAGGCGCACACCCTCGGGCTCGCATTCGTTCGCGGCCTCCGCGAGCGCGACGCCCAGCGCGCGCAGGATCTCGGGCTCGGTCTCGAAGCGGTACTTGTCGAGGTACCAGGACGATCGCCGCCCGGACCGCAGGACGAAGTCGCCTTCGAGCAGAGCCCGCTCGACGAGCAGCGCGCCGAGCTCGTCGTGTGTCACTGCCCGAGCGCGGTGCGGGCGATCGCGGCGAGCCGGTCGAATCCTGCAGAGCCGGGCTCGAGGACGACGGCGGATCCGTCCGCGTACGAGATCCCTGCGCGCTCGAGCGAGCCGGACGACCCGAAGAACCTCCTCCAGGCCCAGATCGCGAGGCCCACGAGCACCGCGAGGCGGATCAGCTTCCTCACTCGCTCGGCTCCTTCGGCTTGCGGGCGCGCCGCTTCTTCGGCTCGGACGTGATCGACTGCGCACACGTTCTCAGGTCGTACACGACGAGTCCCGAGGTCGGGCTCGGGCCGGTGGTCGCCGCCACGGTGTGGTCGCCCTCGCGCACGACGAAGATCGCTCCTCCGTCGAGCTCGACCTCCACGCGCGTGACGTCACGATCGTCGCCCCCGAGATCTGCAGCGGCTCCGACGAGGTCGCGCACGGGGCCCGCGAGCGACGCGGGGTCGTCCGCCGAGGATGCGAGCACCGCGCCGTCGCCGTCCAGCACGACGGCAGCCGTGATCTGCGACGAGAGCTCCACCAACTCGCCGAGCGCCTGTGCCGCATCCATCGGCCGAAACTACCTGAGTGCGTCCGCCAGCGCTCGTGCGGCCCGCGCTCGGTGGGAATGCTCGGCCTTCCAGGCGTTCCCGAGCTCCGCGACGGTGCGCGTCTCGCCATCGGGAACGAAGATCGGGTCGTAGCCGAACCCTTCCTCGCCTCGCGGAGCAGCCGCGATCGTGCCCGCCAGCCTTCCAGTGGCGCGAACCTCGCCTCCGTCGGGCGCGATCACGACGAGCTCGCACACGTAGCGGGCGCGACGATCGGCTTCGCCCTCGAGCGCCGCCAGGAGGTCCTCGATCCAGTTGGCGGACCAGCGCGCCGACTCGACCCCAGGCCGGCCCTCGAGCGCCGCGACCTCGATGCCCGAGTCCTCGCCGGCGACCCAGGCGTCGCCCGGGGCGTGCGCGCGGCCGTGGAGAGCCTTGATGCGCGCGTTGTCGACGAAGGCCGCGCCGTCCTCGACCGGGTCCTCGCGCGCATCGAGCAGCCCGATGTCCCAGGCGGGGAGCGCCGCTCGGAGCTCGCGCAGCTTGTTCTCGTTGCGCGAGGCGAGGAGGAGCGTCACTCGGCCGGCGCGTCGGCGGCCTCCGCCTGTGCCGACGTCAGCTCGCCGATCCCGCCGCCCGCAAGGTCGAGCAGCGCGTCGAGGAGCTCGCGCGAGAACGGGTCGCGCTCGGCGGTCGCCTGCACCTCCACCAGGCGGCCGTCGCCGGTCATGACGACGTTCATGTCCGTCTCGGCGCTCGAGTCCTCGACGTAGTCGAGGTCGAGCACGGCCTCGCCCTCGACGATGCCGACGGAGACCGCCGCGATCGAACCCGACAGCGCCTTCGAGAGCCCGAAGCGGTCGAGAGCACGACGCGCCGCGATCCACGCCCCGGTGATCGAGGCGCAGCGCGTGCCGCCGTCGGCCTGGAGCACGTCGCAATCCAGCCAGAGCGTCCGCTCGCCGAGCGCCTGGAAGTCGCAGACCGAGCGGAGCGCCCGGCCGATGAGCCGCTGGATCTCCACCGTCCGCCCGTCGGGCCGGCCGCGCGACACCGCGCGCTGCGTGCGCTCGCCCGTGGACGCGGGGAGCATCGCGTACTCGGCCGTCATCCAGCCCCGGCCTGACCTTGCGAGCCAACGCGGCACGCCCTCTTCCACCGTGGCGGTGCAGAGGACGATCGTCTTCCCCTGCGCATAGAGCACCGAGCCGTGCGGCTGCTCGAGGTAGTCGTGCACGATGTCGAGCTCGCGGAGCTCGTCCGGTCGCCGGCCGTCGTGCCTCACGCCACGGCCTCGAGGGTGGCGACCTGCACGTGCTCCGCCCCGTCGATCGGGAGCTGGAGGAAGCGGCGGCCCATCTCGCGGAAGAGCTCGGGATCGCCGGTGGTCAGGAAGCGGTACGAGCCTTCGCGCTCCGCTGCGTTCTCGATGCCCTTGCGCTCGAGCGTCTCGGCGGCCTCGCGGGCGGTCTCCTCGGCCGAGAAGACGAGCGTGACGGCGCGCCCGAACACGCGCTGCAAGATCGGGCGGATCAGCGGGTAATGGGTGCAGCCGAGGATCACCGTGTCCACGTCGGCCTCTTTGAGCGGCGCCGCGTAGTCGCGAACCGCCGCAGCGATGGCCTCGCCGAAGGGCTCGTCTCCTTCGATCAGCGGCACGAGCCGCGGGCACGCGACCGACACGACCTCGGCCCCGGCGTCGAGCGAGCGCACGAGCTCCGGATAGCGACCGCTCGCGACGGTCGCCTCGGTCGCGAGAAGCCCTATCCGGCGGTTGCGCGTCGCGAGCACCGCGGCGTGTGCCTCGGGCGCGAGCACGCCGATCACGGGGACGGACAGCCGGCGCTGCAGGTCCGGCAGCGCCGCCGCGGTGGCGGAGTTGCACGCGGCGACGATGAGCTTCACGCCCTGGAGTTCGAGGTAGCCCGCGATCTCCCCCGCGAAGCGCCGGATCTCGTCGAGGGGCCGCGGCCCGTACGGCAGCCGCGCGCCGGCGCCGAGATACACGAAGTCCTCGTGCGGAAGGGTGACGAGGCACTCGTGCAGGACGGTCAGCCCGCCCATGCCCGAATCGAAGACGCCGATGGGTCGTGGATCCACGGGCGGCAGTCTAGGAGCCGCGCCGGTTCGCGGTACCCTTCCGCCCCGTGGTGAAGCTCTGGCTGACGGTTCTCGCGGTCGCACTCGCACTCGTCGCCGGAGAAGCAGCCGGCTCGCAGGCAGCCCGGCAGGAGGTCTCGATTCCGATGGACGACGGCGTCTCGATCGCCGCGACGCTATACGTGCCGGACGGCACACCGCCGGCGGGAGGCTGGCCCGCGGTCGTCTTCCTGCACGGCCTCTCGGGGAACCGGCAGCAGATGAACGGTCTGGTCGAGGGCTACGGGTTCACGGGCGGTGACTACGCGGTGCTCACCTTCGACGCGCGCGGCCACGGCAACTCGGGCGGCCTCGTCGGGATCGACGGCCCGCGCGAGGTCTCGGACATTCGCGCTGTCCGGGATTGGCTGGCCGTACGGGGTGACGTCTCCGACACGACGATCGGCGCCTGGGGCATCTCATACGGGGGCGGCGGCGTGTTCAACTCGCTCGCCGCAGGCATCCCGTGGACGGCCGTCGTGACGGTCCAGACGTGGACCAACCTCTTCACCGCGATGATGCCGCAAGGTCTCGTCAAGTCCGGACTCGTCGCGGGTCTCGCCGGCTCCATCCCGCTCGAGAAGCGCGATCCGTCGCTGAACGCCATCCTGGCGGCGGCGTTCGTGGGGAACGCAGCCGCCGCGAGGCCGTGGGCCGAGGCCAGATCCAGCATCTCGAGGCTGGGCTCGGTCACGACCCCGGTCTTCATGGCGCAGGGACGACGCGACTTCCTCTTCGGCATCGACCAGGGCACCCGCGCCTTCGCGCGTCTGAAAGGACCGAAGGCGCTCTACGTCGGCCTGCACGGGCACGCGCCGTCGACGTTCCCGGCGGCGGACACCGCCCACCTGATGACACGCGTCCGTGCTTGGTTCGACTGCCACCTGCGCGCGACAGGCTGTGACAGCGCCAAGGCATCCGTCTACGTCGCGCCGGAGAGCTTCTCGGGACAGACGACCCGGCGCGGCACGCTCCCGCCGGTCTCACCGACCTTCGTCTCGTTCCCGGGCGTCACGACCTTTGCGCGTAGCGGGAAGGTCGCGCGGACGTCGGCGCCCTTCCGCAAGGCCGTCGAGATCTTCGGCACACCGACCGTGCAGACGTCGATCGCAGCGAGCGGCGGCTGGTCGAGGCTCGTCGCCGTGCTGACCGCCCGCACGCGCGCGGGGAAGGAGATCGTGGTCAGCGCCGGTGGCGTCCCCACGAAGCCCGGCGCGCAGAAGGTCACCATCCAGCTGGCCAATCAGGCGACGTACCTTCCGTCCGGCTCCCGGCTCACGCTCACGCTCGCGTCGTCCTCGACCGCACAGTCGCCGACGAACGTTCTCTACCTCGATCTCCCGATGTCGCCGACCGCGCGGGCCCGCGTGGGCACGGCAGTCCTCAAGCTCCCGGCCCTGCGCACACCGGTCACCAGGTGATCGCCCGCGCCGCGGCTGTCGCGCTTGCACTGCTGGCTCTCGCGGGGGCGGCAGGCGCGACGCCTGCTGCCGATCCCGGCGTCACGCCGACCACGGTCCTGCTCGGGGGAACCGTGCCGCTCACGGGCGAGGCGGCGGCGTTCGGCACCGTCGGCCCCGGGGCCAAGGCGTACTTCGACTACGTCAACGCGAGGGGCGGCGTGCACGGAAGGAAGATCGAGTACCGCTACTACGACGACGCCTACAACCCCGCGCAGACCGTCCAGGCGACGCGCAGGCTGGTCGAGCAGGACAGGGTCTTCGCGGTGTTCAACTCCGTCGGAACGGCGAACAACCGCGCCGTGCGCGACTACCTGAACGCGCAGAAGGTGCCGCAACTCTTCGCCGGCGACGGCTCACAGTCCATCGGCCGCGAGTTCGCGCGCTACCCGTGGACGATGGGCTTTCTGCAGAGTTATCGCGGCGAGGGGGGCGTCTACGGGAGAACGCTCGCCAAGGCGAGCCCGAAGGCACGCGTCGCGGTCCTCCACGAGAATACGGAGCTCGGGCTCGACATGCTCACCGGCCTCACGCGCGCGATCGCGGGCAAGGGGCCACGCGTCGTCGCCAAGCAGTCGTACGAGTTCACGGGCGCAGACGTTTCGTCCCAGGTGAGCCTGCTGAAGGCATCCGGCGCGGACACCCTGATGCTCTTCGCGACGCCGAAGTTCTTCCTGAACGCGATTCGCGCGGCTCACAACCTCGGCTGGAGGCCTCGCGTCTACATCGCCTCGGTCTCGATCGAGCCGACGATCATGAGCATCGCGCGCCTGAACGCGCCGGAGTTGACGAGGGGCGCGCTCTCGATCGCGTTCGTGAAGAACCCCAACGACCCGGTCTGGGCGAAGGACGAGGCAGTGGCGCTCTATCGCTCGATCATGCGCAGGCACAATCCGGCCGGGAGGCCGACCGACGTCTACAACTGGTACGGAATGACCGTCGCGTGGACGATGGTCGAGACGCTGCGCAAGGCGGGAACGAACCTCACGCGGGCGAGGTTGCTGCGCGCCGCACAGAGTCTCGACACTGCAGCGAACCCGTTCCTGCTCCCGGGAATCCGCCTGAAGACATCGCGCACCGACTACCGCCCGATGGAGCAGGTGTACCTCTACCGCTACGACAACAAGCAGTGGGTCAAGGCCAGCGGCATCCTCCAGGCACGGGGATGACCATGCGAGGTCCGCTGTCCCGCACTCGAACGATCGAACAGGAGGGCCGATGACGAGACATATGTGGACAGTGGGAGTCGGCCTCGCAGCCGTCGCCGCGCTCGTCGCGGTACCGGCCGCGCTGGCCGCGTACACGTCGCCGAAGCTCGAGGTCACGAGGACCGCAGCCACCGCAACCGTGAAGGCGACACTGAGCGCCGATGACGATCCGACGGCGAGCGTACGGATCTTCGCCCCCGCCGGAACACAGCTGACGACGACGCAAGCACCGGGAATGGTGCTCGGGCCGGTGCGGGCGATCGTGAAGGCGCTCGACCTCGCCGGCGCCGACTTGCCGCTCGAGGGCCAGCTCGTGGTAGCGGCGCCGGGCCAAGTCGCGGCGGCGACGGTCGCGCAGTGCATCGGCGGGGCCACTCCGCTCGCGACCTGGGTGATGGTCCTGTCGGCGGCGGGCCAGACTCTGAACGTGCCGACGTACCTCGTTGCAACGACCGGGGCGCAGGCCGCCCTTGGACCGGCCTACATGCAGATCTGCCTCCCGCCTCCGGACGTTCCGGTCGGCAGTCCCGGCCGTGCGACCTTCGGCGCGAAGGTGTACAGCGCCGAGCTCACGATCACTGGTGTGTTCTCCACCGTCCCGGCCGGGGCGTGGATCGCGTTCTGGACCCCGTACACGCCTCTCGCCGGCGCGGTGAACGCGGCGGGTACCGTCGCGTCACCGGCGGCGATCGCTCCCGGCGGAGTCACGCTCGCGGCGCGGATCGCCGGCAAAGGCGCGAGGTTGACGGGACGTGTCACGCAAGCTGGCCAGGGACGGTCGGCGACGGTGACGATCTTTAGCGGCTCGCGGGCGGGCAGGCTGAGCTCGGTCGGCCGTGCGCGCGTGACGGCGAACGGGACGTTCACGTTCCGTGCTCGAGCCGGCACGTTCTTCCGCGCCCGCGCGGTCGCGGCACCAGGCGCCGCACCGGCGGTGTGCACCCCGATCCGCTCGCTCATCGGCACGGTGCCGTGCGTGAACCCGACCTCGAACGGGTTCAGCGCGCAGAGCCCGGTCGTCCGCAAGAGGAGGTAGCGACCCCTGGCGCACGGGGCCGGCACTGGCCGGCCCCGTCGCGCTGTGCGAGACTGCCGACCACTCGGACGGGAGAACGCATTTGACCCGACTGCTCCGCGTCGCGCTCGGCATCGGCTCGTGCGCGGCCATCCTCACGACCTCGGGCGCACTCGCCGCCTACGGCTCTCCGCGCCTCGAGGCGTCGCAGTCCGGGAACACGGTGACCATCGACGTCTCGCAGAGCGCGGGGGACGACGCGACGGCGATCGTGCGAATCATCTCGCCGCTCGGGACGGCGATCGCGGCGCCAAGCCCCCCTGGCACGACGCTCGGCACGGCATCCGCGACGTTTGTCGCGACGGCGGCGGCCGGAGCGGAGCTGACCGCCGAGGGCCGGGTCGAGGTCGTCTCCGCCGGTCCCGTCGCCCCGCAGTCACTCACGGGGTGCGCCGAAGGCGAACGCGTTGAAGGTGTGTGGAGCCTGCGCCTCACCGAGGGTGGCCTCACGACGAGCATGCCGCTGTACCTCCTCGTGGGCGGCGATCTGCTCCTCTGCGTCTCCCACCCCACCTCTCTCGCACAGGGCGCGAAGCTCGTCAGCCTGAAGCTCACGCTCGTCGCCGGGCTCGAGCTGCGGCCGGTGGGCACGTGGATCTCCATCTGGGTGCCGTACGGGGCTAGCGAGGCTGACCTGTCTCGTGCCGTGGCGTCGCCGGCAGTGGTCGGCGCGGGAACGGTGGAGTTCACGGCTCGTACGACAGGCCGTGGAGCGACGCTCCTCGGGATCGTGCGGCAGGCGGGCGCTCCGCGTGCCGGCGCACGCGTCCGAATCACCGGCGGCCCGCGCGCGGCCGGGGGGTCGGTTCTCGGTACGGCGACGACGAACGGCGTAGGCCGGTTCACCTTCCGCGCGAAGTCGGGGACCTTCTTCCGCGCGACCGCGACCGTCGGACGCACTTCCCCGCCGGGGATCTGCTTCGTCCTCGAGCCGTTCCTGCGTCCGATCCCGTGCGTGAACCCGACGCTGAACGGCTTCTCGGTGCAGAGCCGAACGATTCGCAAGCGCTGACGACCGTATCCTCGGGCCATGCCCGCGACGGTCCGCCTCGGCACGTGCTCGTTCGCGGACGAGGGCCTGCTGAAGGCGTGGTACCCACGCGGAGTCTCGACGTCGAGAGCCCGTCTGCGCTACTACGCCGAGCGGTTCGACACAACCGAGGTCGACTCGCCGTACTACCACCTCCCCGATCCGGGAGTGACGCGGAACTGGGCGCAGCGGACCCCGCCCGAGTTCACGTTCCATGTCAAGGCGCACAAGACCATGACGTTCCACGAGGGCGAGCCGACCGACGACGCCTTCGCCGAGTTCCGCACGGCGCTCGGGCCGCTCGAGCTCTCCGGGAAGCTCCGCGGCGTCCTCCTTCAATACCACCCCCGCTTCACGAAGACGGGGGCGGCGATGGCGGAGCTCGAGCGGGCACCCGAGCGCGTGGCGCCCCTCGTTCCCCTCGTCGAGTTCCGTCACCGCTCGTGGATGGAGCCGGACGAGCGCTCCGACACGCTCGCATTCCTGGAGCGCACCGGACTCGCCTACGTCTCGCTCGACACGCCGATGACGCGCGCCTCGAACGTCGTCGCGCGTCATGCCGTCGCCACCCACGCCGTCGCGTACGTCCGGTTCCACGGGCGCAATGAGAAGACGTGGAACATCAAGGCCGAGCGCTCGTCCGAGCGCTTCAACTGGATGTACTCGCAGGACGAGCTCGAAGAGTGGGTTCCGAAGCTTGAACGCCTCTCCGGCGACGCCGACGAGGTCTATGCGATGTTCAACAACAACCGCGACGACTTCGCGCCGCGCAGCGCGATGCTCCTGCGGGGGCTCCTGACCGAGGCCGGGGTCCCGGTCAGCGGAGGCTTGGAACCGCCACCGCTCGCTCCGACGCTCTTCTGACGGTCGGGGCGAACGACGACGCGCTGGCTTTCGTGAGACGCAACTCGAGCGCCGGTCGGGCGAACGGCCGGCCACGGACGAAGGTGCGCGCGACATGCGAGTCGTGCTCGACGCACAGAGGTCCCATCGTCAATGTCCTGCACCCCGGCGCGGTGCACTGCGTGACGATCGGCATGCCGGGACGCTACCCGATCGAGACGATTTTCCCAACACGTTGTTCACATTTCGGTGTCTGACACCGGACGGGCCGGAGTGCGCACCGATGTCCACAACTCGTCGCTAGAGTCGCCGCCGATGCGGGTGCTCTCGGTCACGCACGGTGCCAGCGTTCCCGGTGGCGTGTTCGACGAGGCTGTCGAGTCCGGCGGAAACCGTCTCGAGCGGTGGGTCGTCCCCGCCGGCGGCTCGCCCGAAGCGGCGAAGAGCTACGACGCGGTGATGGTCTTCGGAGGCTCCCAGCACCCGGACGAGGACGCCCGCTTCGCGTGGCTCCGGCACGAGGAAGCGTTCCTGCAGGAAGTCCTCGCGGCGGAAGTGCCGGTGTTCGGCGTCTGCCTGGGCGCGCAGATGCTCGCGCGAGCGGCCGGAGCCTCGACCGGTCCCGCGAGCCGGTCGGAGATCGGCTGGCACGAGATCGTGCTCACCGAGTGCGGTACGGCGGACCCGGTCCTCGGCACGCTCCCTCCGAGTGCGACCGTCTTCCAGTGGCACCACTACGCATTCGACCTGCCGCCGAGCGGCGTGGCGCTGGCGGAGAGCCCCGTGTGCCTGCAGTCGTTCCGCGTCGACGACCTGCCGGCGTGGGGAATCCAGTTCCACGCCGAGGTGACCCGGGAGATGCTCTCTGCCTGGATCGACGAGGATCCTGAGGATCTCCCGATGCCTGCGGAGGAGTTGCGGGCGGAGTCGGAGACACGGCTCGCGCGCTCGAACGAGTTCGGGCGAGCGTTGGCCGACGCGTTCCTGCGCGCGGCGTCCGTTCGTCGCTAGCCCGGATCCAATACCGCTCGCGACCACTCGTGCCACGAGCCCACGTAGTTGCGGGCTCGGTATCCCGCCTGCTCGAGCACCTGCACGGCGAACCGCGAGCGGCTCCCGACGTGGCAGTACGCCACGACGTCTGCGCCCTGCGGCGCGCCGACGAGCTCGCGCACGTCCTCTTGGCTTCGGCACTCCAGCATGCGCTCGAGCGAAACGTTGACCGCGCCGGGAATATGGCCCTGACGCGGGTCGCAGTGTGAGCCCGTGACGCCTTCGTACTCGCCCGGCGTGCGAACGTCGACGAGGAGCACGGCGCGGCGTTCGAGAAGCCCGCGCAGCTCCTCGAGCGTCACGTCTTCCACTGGCTCAGGAACTCGAGAAGCACCTCGTCGAAGCGGTCCGGCTGGTCGAGGGCGACGAAGTGCCCGGCCCCCGCGAAGACCTCGAGCCTGCCGTCGAGCGCGCGGTCCGCCAGCGCGCGCGCCTCGTCGACCGAGACGAGCTCGTCCGCGTCGCCGACGCACACGAGCAACGGCCCGCCGAACGACGCGGCGACACCGGTGAGGTCGAGCCGGTCCCGCATCGCCTCCTGCGCGAGCGCGAGGTGCTGCAGGTCGGCGTCCGCGTCGGCCAGCGGGGGCCGGTGGCCGGCAGCGAGCTCGGCGATCGTCTCCTGACGCGCGCGCCGGCGGTCGAACGAGTCCGCATCCGCACGCGATCCGACGAGGACCATCCCGACCACGCGTTCCGGCGCGCGGCGCGCCAGCGCGAGCGCACAGTATCCGCCCATCGACGCGCCGACGGGGACGAGCGGCCCGTCCATCTCGCGCAGGAGCTGCGCGGCCCAGTCGTCGATCGAGGGCCCGCGGCCGTAGAGGAGAGGTGCGACGACGTCGAAGCCGGCGTCGCGAAGGACCTCGACCTGCCGGACCCACACGCGCTCGGACACGGGCCAGCCGTGCAGCAGAACGGTCTTCACGTGCGTGCGACCCTTACAGCGCCCGCCAGCTCGGGAGCCGCGGCCCAGCCGGTCTCGGCTCCCTCGATGCCCATCACGCCGGCAAGCTCGGCGAGGAGCTCGCGCGCAGGCGGGAGATCCGCGGGAGCCGGCGCGGTGCGGGCGACGCGGCGCACGGCGTCCGGCTCTGCGCCGGTGAGGCGCGAGACGACGGTCGGATTCGCCGCGAGCCCGACGACGTCACCCGGCGGCAGCGGGCCGTAGAACTCCGGCACGGAGAGGTACTCGTCGACGATCCTCCCCCGCTCGAAGAGGATCATGCGCACGAGCTCCTCACGCTCGACGCCGAGAAGGGCGGTCACCGCTCCCATCCTGTCGCAGAGCTCGCGCGCCAGTCGTCTGAGCATCTCGGGATTGCGGTCGCACACGTCGTCGTAGACCGCGATCCAGCCGCCGCGGGGGGGCGCGACGAGCGACCCACGCGAGCCGCCGGGAAGGCGCGGGACGAACTGGCGCACGGCCTGCTCGACGGCGCTCAGGTCGTCGGACTGGATGTGGATCGAGCCGAACGACGCGGACTCCTGGCTCCCGAGCCTCTCCTCGAGCGCGGCAACCGAGGCGGTCATGATCACGACCTCGTCCTTCAGGCCCCAGCGCGCGTAGAGCGACCGGGCGACGTGGTTCGAGGCCAGCACCTCGAGGTCCAGGTGATGGATGTCGGACGCGCGAAAGGCCGAGAGCACCTCCCGGATCAGCTCGGTCCCGATACCGCTGCGACGCGCGTCGCGCGCGACGTAGAGATCGGTGAGCGTCCCGAAACCCGGAGCTCGGCGCCGGGCGAGCGCGAACCCGACCGGCGTCCCGTCGTCGTCCTCGGCGACGAGGGCGACATGGGAGTCGATGATCTCCCGTACCTCGGAGAGCTCCTTCTCGACGTCCGCAGGCCCTTCGTGGGTCGGAGGCGGGACCTCGTGGTCGAATTGCCGCCAGAGGTCTGCGATCGCCTCGTAGTCTTCGGCTGCCGCATGCCGTACGTTCATGGCTACCCGGCCATCCTCGCACCCGCGAGGAGGAACTGCGCTGACAGGTTCTCGAACGGCGCGAACCGCTCGCTCATGCGACGGACCTCCTCGATCGACAGCGGCTGGCCCGCAGCGTAGAAGGTCGAGACCGCCTTGCGCAGGCCGAGGTCGCCGGCGGGCCAGGCGTGCGGACGCGCAAGATGGCGCGCGAGGAACCAGTCCGCCGTCCAGCGGCCGAGCCCTCGCACTGACGTGATGCTGGCGATCACCTCATCGTCGTCCAGAGCCGCGAAACCGTCCAGATCCAGGTGAGAATGGGCGAGCTCGAGGACGTACTCGGCCTTGGCCCGCGAGAAGCCCAGCGGCGTGAAGTGCCGCGGACGTAGCTCCCTGATCCGCTCCCTCGTCGGGAACTCCCAGGCGAGGTCGTGCTTCACGCCGTACGCGCGGACGAGGTTGCCGCGAATCGCCGCAGCCGCGCGCAGTGAGATCTGCTGCGTCGTGATGGCCACGACCAGCGCTTCGAACGGCCGCGGGTTCAGCGTCGGGCGAAAGCCGCCGAGCGCCTCGGCGATCGGCCCCAGGACGGCGTCCTCGGCCGCCCAGGCGCGAAATGCGTCGAGATCGAACGGGAGTCCGAGCAGCCGGCCGATCTCCTCCGCCCCCCGGTCACTCCGGGGCTCGATCGCGACGCCGCCGGGCGCGGCCGTGACCCGGACCTCCTCGCCGGCGACGACCCGGTGCAGGCCGCCCTCGTTCAGCACCGTCGCGCCGTCGGTCCCGAAGTCCCGGAAGCGGGCAGTCGAGAGCGCGAAGTCGTACGGCCCCGGGATCCGCAGCAGCATCCGGCGGACGTTAGTCGGGGCGCCGTCGCGTACCAGTGCAAGCTCGGGCGCGCCGCGAGCAGAAACACCGCGTGACTCCAGCCGAGAGGTACGACCCCAGGCCGGCTCGCCGTCGCGTGACCTCCTCCGGGAGCAGCCCGAGCGACGTCTGTCGCGCGAGCGCGGGTGAGCATCGTCGTCTCCCGCCTGCCGCTCGGCGAGCCCGAGCCCGAGCGTCGATCGACGACATCGCACAACCGCGGTCGGGCGCTGCGGAGCCAGGTCGAGCGCCCGTTCGAGCGGCAGCCGAGCTACGTATTGCGTCCGCGGCTTCGCCTCGGCGGAACGACGGCCCCACCCGCGAGCGCCTCCGCGACGTCGTAGAAGTCGTCGAACGGCTCGAAAGGCAGGTCCTTCCGGTCGAGATACGTCGCGAGGCCGTCGCGTGCGAAGACCCTTGTTGCGACCTCGGCGACGCAGCGATCCGAGAAGCCGTCTCCGACGTAGGCGAACGCATCGAGACCGGCCACGTCGGAGCGCTTGCACGGCTCGCCGCAGACCGGACAGGGCTCGTCGGAACGGAACAGGACACGCCAGCCGTCGTGGCGCGGATCGAGCCGGTTCGCGCGGACCTCGAGCTCCAGTCCCTCGCGCTCCAGCACGGGCTCGATCAGCTCGTGAAAGCCGCTCGACACGACGAGCGGACGATGTTCGCGGGCGAACTCGCCGAAGCCGCGTCGCAGCCGCGCGTTGTCCCACATCCACGCGACCACCTCCGGCAGCGGCGCGCGGACGGACCGGAACTCGCCCGCGATGACCTCGTGCAGCGTCAGGTCGCGCCCGAGCCGCGCCTCGTGCGCCTCGTAGAGCTCCGCGTCGCCGAACTCGAGGAGGACGAGGTGCAGGCCGTCGACCTCCGTGACGGTCCCGTCCCAGTCGACGACGACCTTCACGTCAGCTCGCGAGCCGCTGCTCGAGCACGCCGATCCCGTCGACCTCGAGCTCGACGCGGCTGCCCGGCGCGATCACCTCGCCGACCGCGACGCCGGGGCCGGCGATGAGGTCGCCGGCGTAGAGCCGCGTGCCTTCGGCAGCGAGCGCCACGGCCGCCGGCCACTCGAAGCCGGTGAAGGCGCCGCTTGCGCGCTCGATGCCGTCGACATGGATCGCGATCGTCCGCCCGTCCGGATCGAGCACGTCGGCGGTAACGGCGACGGGCCCCAGGCCGAGTGCGAAGTCCCGGTCTTTCGGCGGGCGCCGCGCCGGATCGCGCCACTCCGCGAGGATCGTGAACGCCGCCGGCTCGCCCGCGGCTCCGATCACGGCGGCCAATCGCGGAAGGAGCGTGAGCTCTCCTTGTGGCAGCGTGGCGCTTGGCGCACGAGCCGGCGCGACCGTGGCGCCGGGGCCGACGATCGCCGCCGGGTTCGCGAACGCGCAGCCTCCCTGCTCGTCGAAGACACGAATCGACGGCGGATGCAGGACCGGCGCGAGAAGCCTCACCTCGGCGAGGGGGAACTCGGCGTGCTCGCGTGCCGAGCCCCCGCCGGTGAAGAACGACTGCAGCGTCTGCGCCGCGAGCTGGGCGACGCGATCGCCCTCGATGCGGCCGACCCAGCCGCGCTCGAGCGGATGGTCCACGGGATGGAACATGCAGAGTCGCATCGAGTCAGGGAGCAGCGGTCACGGCGAGGGACGAGAGCGTAGTCGGCGGCTCGAAGCGCCCGACTACGCAAGCGAGCCGGT
>JAJTCQ010000029.1 GCA_021323315.1 Gaiellaceae bacterium
TCGTCGACACCGGGATCGGCCTTCCCGATGCGAAGGAGTCGTGGGCGGGGGAGCTCGGGCAGCTCGAGGGCGGCGTCGTCACGGTGTTCATCACACACTTTCATCCTGACCACATCGGGGCCGCGGCGGACCTGCACGAGTTGACCGGTGCGCCCGTCGTCCAGGGCGCGCTCGACTACGCGCAGTGCGAGCTCGTGTGGGGGAACCCCTTGTGGTCGGAGCGGCTCGTGGAATGGTTTCGGCAGCAGGGGGCGCCCGACGACGTCACGGCCGAGCTCGTCGGACAGAGCTCGGTCTACCGTCCCTTCATCCGCTACCAGCGCGACCCGATCCTGGTGGAGGCCGGAGAGCACGTCGACGGCTGGAAGCTGATCGGCGCGCCAGGGCACGCCGACGGTCAGCTCTGCCTCCTCCGCGACGGCGTGCTCATCGCTGCCGACCATCTGCTCGGGCGGATCACGCCGACCGTAGGGCTCTGGCCTGCGAGCCGCCCCGACCCGCTGGGCGACTACCTGGGCGCGCTCGACCGCACGATCGAGCTGAACCCCGAGATCGCGTTGCCGGGGCACGGAGACCCCATCAACGATCCGGCGGGGCGGGCGCGAGAGCTCAAGGAGCATCACCGTGCCCGGCTCGAGGAGACGGTCGATGCGCTCGACGGCGTGGCCAAGACCGGATACGTGCTGTCATTCGCGCTCTTCGGAGCCGAGCTCCCGCCGGCGGGACGGAGGTTCGCGGTCGCGGAGACGCTCTCACACCTCGAGCGGCTCGTCCACGTCGGCAGCGCGACCCGCCACGAGGTCGACGGGGTAGTTACCTATACTGCCGCCTGATCATCGTGGGCGACGAAATCCCGCCGAGTACCGGCGCCCCTGACGGGGCGTGAGTACCTCCCTCAGACTCGTCATCGTGTTCCTCCTCGTTCTGGGGAACGCGATTTTCGTGGCGGCCGAGTACGCCCTGGTGACCGGGCGGCGATCGCGGCTGGAGGAACGGGCCGAGCGCGGAAAACGCGGTGCGAAGACCGCGCTTCGCCTCATGGACGACCCGGTCCGGTTCATCTCGACGGTGCAGGTGGGGATCACGATCTTCGCGATCCTCCTCGGCGCCATCGGCGAGCCGTTGCTCTCCGGACTCATGGAGCCGCCGCTGTCGAACACGGTCGCCTTCCTGATCTCGTTCGCGATCCTCACGTACCTCTCGGTCGTCGTCGGCGAGCTCGTTCCCAAGGCCGTCGCGCTCCAGAAGGCCGAGCCGCTCGCGATCGCCCTCGCGATCCCGCTCGACTGGCTCGCGCGCATCGCCTATCCGCTCGTCTGGGTCCTCGAGCGCTCGTCGAATGCGGTTCTTCGCCTCCTGCGCGTGAAGCCGGCGCCGGCCGGGATGATCGCGTACACCCGCGAGGACATCCGACACTCGGTCGCAGCCGCCGAGGACGTCGGCGAGCTCGAGGAGGCGGAAGAGGAGATGCTCTACAAGGTCTTCGACTTCGCGTCCAAGGAGGTCTCGGCGGTCATGGTGCCGCGCCCGGAGGTGGTCGCGATCTCGGCCGCCATGCCTCCCGAGGAAGCGCTGCGCGCCGTCGTCGACTCTCCGTACACGCGGTACCCCGTCTACCGCGGCTCGCTCGACGACGTGTTGGGAATCCTCCACGTGCGCGATCTCTTCAGCGCGATCCACGACCTCGGGATCGCCTCGGTCGACCTCGAGTCGATCATCCGGCCTGCCTACGTCGTCCCCGAGACGAAGGATCTGGCCGCGCTCCTCGCCGACTTCCGGCGCGAGAAACAGCACATGGCCATCGTCATCGACGAGTACGGCGACATGGAGGGGATCGTGACGCTCGAGGACATCCTCGAGGAGATCGTCGGTGACATCGAGGACGAGTTCGACCTTCCGGACACGTCCATCGAGCGTGTCGACGAGACGCACGTCCTCATCGGCGGGACGTACACGATCGACGACTTCAACGAGGAGTTCGGCACCGGGCTCGAGCAGGCCGACTACAACACCATGGCAGGCCTCGTGTTCGGTGAGCTCGGCCGTGCGCCCGAGATCGGCGACGAGGTAAAGGCGGACGGCCTCCTGCTCAGGGTGCTCGAGGTCGAGGGCTCGCGCATCATGCGCCTCGAGGTCGAGTTCGGCGAAGACGAAGCGCCCACCGACGAGCCGGCAGTCGCGTAACCTCAGCGCGTGAGTCGCGCCGGACGAGCCGCCGGCGCCACGCCTGAACCTCGCTAACGCGAGCTTGGGGCCGCACACCACCCTCCCTGAAGGTGTCGCTGTCGCGACCGCGTGCGAGCGCACCTGCGGATTTAGGCTGCTTGACGCCAATGGCCCGATCTGCATTCCGGCACCGCGACTTCGCTCTTTTCTGGGTGTCGCTCGTCACCGAGTCGTTCGCGCTGCAGATGTCTTTCGTCGCGATCGGGTGGCAGGTGTACTCCGTGCGCGAGAACCCGCTCGACCTCGGCCTCGTCGGCCTCGCCGAGTTCCTCCCGCTCCTCCTCTTCGCGCTCCCCGCCGGCCAGCTCGCCGACCGCGTGCCGCGCCGGACGCTGCTCACCGTCATGGTGTCGATGAACGTCGTCGTGCTCGGTGGACTGCTCGCGGTGACGGTCTCGGGCGCGAGCCGCGTGTGGCCGTTCTTTGCGCTGGCATTCCTCCAGGGAGTCGGAAGCGCGATCGGCGCCCCGGCCGGGCGGGCTCTGACACCCTCGCTCGTGCCCGAGGAGATCTTGGTGAGCGCGCTCGCACAGCGGTCGATCGCCTTCCAGCTGTCGGCCGTCGTCGCGCCCGCCGTCGGCGGGCTCCTGTTCGCGATCAAGGCCGAGCTGGTCTACGCGGTCGCGATCGGGCTCTCGCTCGTGGCGGTCGCCTGCATCCTGGCGATGCGGAGTGGCCGCACGCCCGCGACCGAGGGCGCCGCCGGGCTCGACGAGGTGCTCGCCGGAGTCAGGCTCATCCGTCGCACGAACGTCCTGCTCGGCGCGATCTCGCTCGACCTCTTCGCAGTGCTGCTGGGCGGTGCGGTCGCGCTGCTGCCGATCTTCGCGAAGGACGTCCTCGAGGTCGGACCGACCGGCCTGGGCCTGCTTCGCGCGTCGCCCGCAGTCGGATCCTTGATCACGGCGCTGCTCATCGCGCGCTACCCGATCCGCCGCCACGCCGGGCCGAAGCTGTTCCTCGTGGTCGCCGGCTTCGGCGTCTCGATGGTCGTCTTCGGCCTCTCGAAGGCGATGTGGCTGTCCATGCTCGCGCTCGGCGTCGGGGCCGGGCTCGACATGGTCAGCGTCGTCCTGCGGCAGACGATCCTCCCGCTCGTGACGCCCGACGAGGTGCGCGGCCGCGTGAACGCCGTCGAGATGGTCTTCATCAGCGCGTCCAACGAGCTCGGAGCCTTCGAATCAGGGGTCGCGGCGGCCCTGATCGGCGCTGTCCCTGCGGTCGTGGCGGGGGGAGTCGCGACGGTGATCGTCGCCGCGGCCTGGTGGAAGCTCTTCCCCGCTCTCGCGAAGGTCGACCGGCTCGACGAGCTCAGGCCGGTCGCGGTCGACTCGGGCTAGGCCGGAGCGAGCCCTCGGGCCTTGCGGCTCGCCGCGGACTGCCGCTTCTGGGCCGAGAGCTCCAGCTTGCGAAGGCGGATCTGCGACGGCGTCACCTCGACGCACTCGTCCTCGCGGATGTACTCGAGCGCCTGGTCGAGCGAGAGCGGCCGCGCAGGGATGAGCCTGACCGTCGCGTCCGCCGACGCGGCCCGGGTGTTCGTCAGCTTCTTCTCCTTCGTCGCGTTGACGTCGAGATCCTCGGCGCGCGCGTTCTCGCCGACGATCATCCCCTCGTAGACGTCTGCGCCGGGCGCGACGAAGAGCGACCCGCGCTCCTGGAGGCTCAGGATCGCGTTGGAGGTCGCCTTTCCGCGGCGGTCGGCGACGAGCGCTCCGGTCGGCCTGGTCCGGAGCTCGCCGAACCACGGCTCGAAGCGCTCGAAGACGTGGTGCAGGATTCCCGTGCCGCGGGTCTCGGTGAGGAACTCCGTGCGGAAGCCGATGAGCCCCCGCGCGGGAACGAGCACGTCCATCCGGATCCAACCGGAGCCATGGTTCACGAGCGCCTCGGTTCGACCCTTGCGGAGGGCGAACAACTGCGTCAGCACCCCGAGGTACTCCTCGGGCGCGTCGACCGAGACGCGCTCGACGGGCTCGTGCACTCTGCCGTCGAGCTCGCGCGTCACGACCTGCGGCTTGCCGACGGTGAGCTCGAACCCCTCGCGGCGCATCTGCTCCACGAGGACGGCGAGCTGGAGCTCGCCCCGCCCCTGCACTTCCCAGGCATCCGGCGACTCGGTTGGAAGGACCCGAAGCGACACGTTGCCGATCAGCTCGGTGCGAAGCCTCGACTCCAGGAGACTCGCCGTGAGCTTGTCGCCCGACAGCCCGGCGAGCGGAGACGTGTTGATCCCGATCGTCATCGAGAGCGAGGGCTCGTCGACGGCGATGACCGGGAGGGGCCGGGGATCGTCGGGGTCGGCGAGCGTCTCGCCGATCGTCACCTCGGCGATCCCCGCGACGGCGATGATCTCCCCGGGCCCGGCCTGAGCCGCCTCGACGCGGTCGAGCGCCTCGGTCACGTACAGGTCGGTGACCTTGGCGCGCTCGATCGAGCCGTCGGCGCGGCACCACGCGACCTGCTGCCCGGGCCTCACGGTCCCCTGGGTGACGCGGCAGAGGGCGAGCCGGCCGACGTACGGCGACGCGTCGAGATTCGTGACGAGCGCCTGCAGTGGGTGGCCGTCCTCGTACTCCGGCGGCGGAATGCGCTCGAGGATCAGGTCGAGGAGCGGGCGGAGATCCGGCTCGAGCGCGTCCGGATCGGGCTCGAGCGACGCACGGCCGGCTTTGGCGTTGCAGTAGACGATGGGAAACTCGATCTGGGTCTCGTTCGCGTCGAGATCGAGGAAGAGCTCGTAGACCTCGTTCACGACCGCCTCGATGCGCGCGTCCGGGCGGTCGACCTTGTTGACGACGAGGATGACCGGGAGCTGCGCCTCCAGCGCCTTGCGAAGCACGAAGCGCGTCTGTGGCAACGGGCCCTCGCTCGCGTCGACGAGGAGGAGGGCGCCGTCGACCATCGTCAGCCCTCGCTCGACCTCGCCTCCGAAGTCGGCGTGGCCGGGGGTGTCGACGATGTTGATCTTCGTGTCGCCGTACCGCACCGCGGTGTTCTTGGCCAGGATCGTGATGCCCTTCTCGCGCTCGAGGTCCATCGTGTCGAGAACGCGCTCGGCGACATCCTGGTTGGTGCGGAACGCGCCCGACTCCCAGAGCAGCGCATCGACGAGCGTCGTCTTGCCGTGGTCGACGTGCGCGACGATCGCGACGTTGCGGAGCTCCTCGCGGGTGGCCATCGAGTGAGGCTAGCGGCGGGTACTCGCCAGGAGCCGCCCGACGCCGGTGTTGCGGATCGACGCGTCGACGAGCTCGATGGGGTGGAGCGCCGGCAGAGGTCTCTGCTTGCGACGCAACGCGTTCGAGACCTGGACGAGGCAGCCAGGGTTCGCGCTCGCGTACGCCTGCGCGCCGGTTGCGACGACGTGCGCCGCCTTCCGCTCGCCGAGCTCGCCCGCCGCCTCGGGCTGGATCACGTTGTAGATCCCCGCGGAGCCGCAGCAGATGTCCTGCTCGGCCGGCTCCACCACCTCGAGGCCGGGGATGCGCGCGAGCGACGTCCGCGACGAGAGGGGCAGCCGCTGAGCGTGGCGGAGGTGGCACGAGTCCTGGAGCGCGACTCTCAGCGGAAGCGGGTGCCGAGCCGCGCGCGGCCGCGTCTCGGCGAGCAGTTCGCCGACGTCACGCACCTTCGAGGCGAACGCCTCCGCCCGCTCGTCGCCGAGGAGCCAGCCGAGCTCCTTCAGGTGCGAGCCGCAACCGGACGTGTTCACGACGACGAGATCGACGTCGTCGAGTGCGTCGAGCAGCCGACGCGCGAACTCCTTGCCCTCCTCGAGCCGCCCCGCGTGGACGGAGAGTGCGCCGCAGCAGCCCTGGGGCGGAGCGACCACCTCGAAGCCGTCTGCCGCGAGGACGCGAGCCGTGGCGGCGTTCACTTCGGGGAAGACCGCGCCCTGGACGCAGCCGGTGAGGAGGCCGACGCGAGCGCGAGGCGCGCCCGACGCGGGCGTCACCGGCGGAACCTCGCCCTCGCCGCGCCAGCGTGGAGCGATCTCGACGAGGGGCCGGAAGCGCCTCGGCAGCGGGGCGGCGCGACCGAGCGGCGCGAGCTTGAGCGCGGCGCGCATCCGCTTGGGGTAGGGGAGGAGCCGGAAGAGAAGCCCACGGACGAGACGGTCACCGAGCGGGCGGGCCAGCTCCTCCTCGACAGCGGCGCGTGTGCTCTCGATCAGCCGGTCGTAGCGCACGCCCGACGGGCACGAGGAGACGCAGGCCATGCAGCCGAGACAGCGGTCGAAGTGCTGCGCGACCGTGGCGTTGAGCGCGATCGTGCCGTCGAGGCGAGCGTCCATGAGATGGATGCGGCCGCGAGGGGAGTCCATCTCCTCGCGCCAGAGCACGTACGTCGGGCACGTCGGGAGGCAGAACCCGCAATGGACGCAGTCGGAGGTGTACTCGCGAATCACCCGGCGAGGACTCCTCGCGGGTCGAGCTCCCTGCGGATCCGCTCGACGAGCGCACGAACGGGGGCTTGTGACTGATCGGTACTGGGGCTCGGGTCGGGCGTGAAGGCGATCCCGGCGGACGGGCGGATTACAGCCTCCGTCAGGCGTTCGAGCGTCTCGGCCAGGGAGCCGGGGGCGAAGTGGACACGTCCGGACGCGGCGCCTTGCCTCCTCCGCGACTCGTCGAATACGGACATGTCGCCGTCGGCGCCCCCGACGAGTGAAAGCGTGGCTGCGACCTGCGCCGCGACCGCGCGCTCCGATCCCTCCAAGAGCACGGCGACTCGACCGGGGTGAAGAACGTCGAGCGCGCTCGGCTGGAGCTGCGACCGCACGAGCGCCTGGACGACGCCTGCGGGGTCGTCGGTCTCGACGACGACGGCCTGAGTCGCCTTGGGCAGTGGATGCAGCCGAAAGCTCGCGCGCGCGATGAACGCGAGACGACCCTCGGAGCCACACACGAGACGCGCCAGGTCGTAGCCCGCGACGTTCTTGACGACCTTGCCGCCCGCGCTTGCGATCGTCCCGTCTGCGAGCACGAGCGTCGCGCCGAGAACGAGATCGCGCGGCGACCCGAACCGGTGGCGGAGTGGCCCGGACACGTTTCGCGCCAGCAGCGCCCCGATCGTCGGATCGCCCGGCGGGTCGAGCGAGAGCCGCTGCCCCGCCGCCGCGAGCACCGCCCGAAGCGCGCTCAGCCGGACTCCGGCCTCGACCGTGCAGGTGAGGTCGCCCGGATCGTGCTCGAGGACGTGGGCGAGTCCATCGGCGGTGAGATCTTCACCGAGGCGCACCTGCCGACCCTCGGAATGCGCGGCCGCGAGAGCGCTGGCAGCCTCGTCCAGGCTAGAGACGCTCGGCAACGCCGATCCTCTCGAGTGCGTGGACGCGATAGGGCCCAGGCACCTCTCCGCAAAGTCGCGGCGTCGGGATCACCTTGCCCGGATTGCAGATCCCGACGTGGTCGAACGCACGACGCAGGCGCTCGAAGACCTGTAGATCGCGCTCCGAGAACATCCGCGGCATCGAGCACGCCTTGTCCATGCCGACGCCGTGCTCGCCCGTGAGCGAGCCGCCCGCGTCGAGGCATGCGTCGAGGATCGCCTCGGCCAACTCGCGGGCCTTCTCGGTTTCCCCGGCCTCCGAGTCGTAGAGGACCAGTGGGTGCAGGTTCCCGTCGCCGGCGTGGAACACGTTGCCGACGCGCAGTCCGTGCTCCTCCGAGAGGTCCTCGATCCGGCGCAGCACCTCGGCGAGCCGCGTGCGCGGGACGACGCCGTCCTGCACGTAGTAGTCGGTCGTGATCCGACCCATGGCCGCGAACGCCGACTTGCGCCCCTTCCAGAGCAACGCCCGGTCCACGTCGGTCGTCGCCGTCCGGATCTCGAACGCCGAGCAGGCAGAGCAGATGCGCTCGAACTCTGCGGCGTCGTCCTCGACCTGCTCGACCACGCCGTCGAGCTCGACGAGGAGCACGGCACCCGCGCCTTCCGGATACCCCGGTGCGACCGCGCGCTCGGCCGCCTCGATGGTCAGCCGGTCCATCATCTCGATCGCAGACGGCATGAGACCGGCGGCGACGATCCCCGAGACGGCGTCACCGGCCGCATCCATCGTGTCGAATGCGGCGAGGAGCGTGTGCACGGCCTGCGGGGCACGAGCGAGCCGGAGCGTGATGCGAGTCGCGATCCCGAGGGTCCCTTCCGAGCCGACGATCACGCCGAGGAGATCCGGGCCGTCGGGGTCGAGCGCCTTGTCCCCGAGCTCCACGACCTCGCCGTCCGGCAAGACGAAGGTGAGCCCGGTCACGTGGTGTGCTGTGAACCCGTACTTCAGGCAGTGCGCGCCGCCGGAGTTCTCCGCGACGTTGCCACCGATCGTGCAGACCTGCTGGCTCGACGGGTCGGGCGCGTAGAAGTAGCCGTCCGCCGCGACGGCGCGCGTCACGTCGAGGTTCGCGACCCCCGGCTCGACCACGATCCGCTGGCTCGCGAGGTCGATCTCGAGGATGCGGTTCATCCGCGACAACGAGACGACGACGCCGCCGGCGAGCGGGGTCGCGCCTCCCGACAAGCCGGTGCCTGCCCCGCGCGCGACGAACGGGACGCGCTCGCGATGGCAGGCCCGGAGCACGGTCTGGACGTCCTCGGTCGAGTCCGGCAGGACGACGAGCTCCGGAACGGCACGGTGCCCGGTCAGCCCGTCGCACTCGTAGACACGAAGCTGCTCGTGCTCGGTGATGACGTGCCGGGCACCCAGCGCGCTTCGCAGCTCGTCGACGAAGGCGGGCGAGAGAGCCACGCGGCCACTATAGGGTTGCCCCGTGCTGCCGATCGAGCGCCCAGGGAAGATCGTCTGCGTCGGGCTCAACTACCGCGACCACGCAGAAGAGCAGGGCGCTGACCTGCCCGAGGCGCCGTTGCTGTTCGCCAAGTGGCCGTCGTCGCTCATCGGTCCAGGAGAGCCGATCGTGATTCCGCCGATCGTCACGAAGGCCGACTACGAGGCTGAGCTCGGCGTCGTCATCGGGGAGCGCGTGAAGGGGGTCTCCAAGGAGAACGCCTTCGAAGCGGTACGCGGGTACGTCTGCGCGAACGACGTCAGCGCTCGCGACCTGCAGTTCGGTGACGGCCAGTGGACCCGCGGCAAGTCGCCGGACACGTTCTGCCCCGTCGGCCCGATGACTCCCCGCGACGAGATCACCGACCCCCACGCGCTGGCGATCCGCGCGATCGTGAGCGGCGAGGTGCTGCAGGATTCGACGACCGCAAACCTCATCTTCGGCGTCGACGACGTGATCGCATACGCCTCGCAGACGACGACGCTCGAGCCCGGCGACCTCGTCCTCACCGGCACGCCGGCTGGCGTGGGCGTCTTCCGAGACCCGCAGCGCCTCCTGCGGCCCGGCGACGAGGTGACCATCGAGATCGAGGGGCTCGAGTCGCTCTCGAACCCGGTCGTGGCGGGATGAAGCTCGGACTTCTCACGGCGCCGTTCCCGCGCCGCTCGCTGAAGCAGGTCGCGGCGTGGGCGTCGAGCGAGGGCTTCGAGATGCTCGAGGTCGCGTGCTGGCCGGCCGCCGGAGGGGAGCGCAGGCGCTACGCCGGGACGTCTCACATCGACGTCACTGGCGTCGACGTCGGCGCCGTGCGCGACGTCCTCGAGCGGAATGGGCTCGAGATCTCGTCGCTCGCCTTCTACCCCAACAATCTCCATCCGGACGCCGCCGAGCGGCGCGCCGCGAACACGCATCTGCGGAAGGTCATCGACGCGGCGGCCAAGCTCGAGGTCGGGATCGTCGGCACCTTCGTCGGCCGCGACCAGACGAAGAACGTGCCGGACAACTTCCGCGAGTTCCGCAAGGTCTGGCCCCGGCTCGTCGACTACGCCGAGCAGCGCGGCGTGAGGATCGCGATCGAGAACTGCCCGATGCTCTTCAGCTGGGACGAGTGGCCCGGCGGCACGAACCTCGCCTCGACACCGGCCGCGTGGGACGAGATGTTCTCGATCGTCGACAGCGAGAGCTTCGGCCTCAACCTCGACCCATCGCATCTCGTCTGGCTCATGGTCGACTACGAGCGTGTCGTCCGCGACTACGCGCCGAAGATCTTCCACGTCCACGCGAAGGACATGGAGATCGACCGCGACGGCCTCTACCGCAACGGCACTGTGTCGCTGGGCATGGGCTGGCAGGTGCCGCGACTTCCCGGTCTCGGTGAGGTGCGCTGGGACCGCTTCGTCGCCGCGCTCTATCGCGACGGGTACAACTTCGTCGTCTCGGTCGAGCACGAGGACCGTGCGTTCGAGGGCACGGAGGAGCTCGTCAAGCGCGGCTTCCTCGTCGCGCGAGACGCGCTGAAGCCACTCCTTCATTAGCAGCCGCCGCTCGCCTGCTCGTCGCTCTTCCGCAGAGTGATCCTCGCGTGACGTGGCGCGCTCGCACTCGGTGATCGAGCGAACCCACGACGCCGCTGTCGTCACCCGGGCGAGCCAGAGAGATCACGAGGCAAGGATCAGCCTGCCATGATCGGACGAGAGTCTGGACATTCCGGCACGCTTGCACACAGGCGAGATGGTTCTCCGCGGATCGGCACCGCGCCCGAAGCCGATAATGCGGCCATGAGCTCGATCGACGTGACCGCGAGACAGGCGCTGTCGCGCACTGACTCGCCTTTCGGCAGCGTCGGCCTCATGCATGCAGGGTCAGACCTCGAGGCGTGGTGGATCTGGAAGGATCGCGAGGAGATCGAACCGAGCTTCTCGGTCATGGACCGCGAAGACCTGCTCTACGTGGTCCAGGGTTCGCTCCGTCTCGAGCTCGAAGGACGAGATCCGATCGTCCTCGAAATTGGAGACTTGTTCGTTATCCCGGCAGGCACGCCGTTCCGTGGCTCAAGCTGGCCCAGGGACGGTGAACCCTGCCAGTTCATCGCTGTGGCACCGGTCGGCGCGACCTTCACGCGCATCTGAGGACAGACGACCCTTCGGCCGGATTGTTGTGGAGCCCGCGGCATGCGCGGCAATCAAGAGACACTCCCACTCGTCGCCTGCGCCAGCCTTACGACGAGGCTTGGGTGTCGGCCGCAGAAGCGCGCCCCGACAAACACTCCTCCGCCGATCCTCCCTCAGGCCGTCACAAGGACGACAAGCGCCCACATGCCCGCAACGAAGATGGCGACGAGCGCGAGAGCCCCTGCCAAGCCAACTCCGATCGCAGCCCAGTCTCGACCGGGTGACTCGGTTTTCAGCGCCCGACGTTCGAGAAGCGGGTCGCTTCCTTCGAAAAGTCCGTCGCTCAACATTCCCCCTGGATCTCTACGACAATCGCGTCGCATGTCTGTTCCCAGGTAGGGGCGTGGCGCAAACGGGCCGCCCCGCGAATCACTCACTCGAGGGCTTCGACCTCGCGGAACGCGCGGTCGCCCAGGGAGCATGGAGGGAGCCCCGGGACCCGAGGGGTTCGATCCCGAGGCTCTCCCTGCCGTCCAGGAGAGACGCCAATGACGGGCCAGACCGTTCACCGTGCCGCCTCCCCCGGCTCGGCTGTACCCAGGCCGTAGCGCACTCGAAACCCCGGAGGGGGAGAACCCCGACGGCCCCCTCGGCGGCCGAGGCTCACTGTGGGAGGGTGGAGGAGGAACCATCCACCACTGCGGCAGCGTCGACTCTACTCCCGTGTCTAAGTCATTCGCGAGGACGAGGAGTCACGGCTGTTCTGCACAGGCGTCCACGTTCGTCCTCGGTTGCGAGTGCGGCATCTATCAACGCGTCAATCGCGCGGCGGCCCCGCTGCGGATCGTTGGGGGAGAGAAGCTTCTCCACCTTTGCACGGGGCTGGTTGCGGGGCAGGAACGTCAGGAGCGTGACGGCCTTCTCCACGAGCTCGGTCTCGACCGTCTCGTCATGCTCGACAGTCGGGCGCTCGGAAACCGCGTACGCGACCAATCGGTCGGCAACCCCCGTGACTTCGAACTCGTCTGCCCGCCTAGACCGCCTCATCGGCGCCACTCCCCCGTCGAGCCGCAGTGTACGACCGTGCCAGGTGCATGTGAAGGGGCTTTCACAGGACGAGGAGCCGCCAAACGCAGCCCCCACACTTTTGGCGAAGAGGATCGGTTTGCGAAAACGAGGCGGCTTCCAAAAAGAGAAGACGAGTGTCGGAAGCAGCTTCCGGCGTCGGCGTATCGGCCCCACGCGAAATGCGAAGACGCCTCCACTCGTCCTGCCGGGAGTGGTCGGCGGCAGGGGTTCGAGCGTGGCGAGGCACAGGGCCGGCGTTCAGAAACGTCCGTGAGCCGCCGGAGCTCGCTGAGTCGCCGAGGCGTGGTTCCGAGCAGGCCCTACGACGGGTGCACGGGATAGCGCAGATGCGTGACCGCCACACCCGCGACGACCGTCGGATCCCCGAGGACGACCGGTGTGTTCGCGAGGTGGTCGAACAGCCGCACTCCTGCGCCCAGCAACACGGCGGCCAGATCGATGTGGATCTCGTCGAGCAGCCCGGCGTTCAGGCACTGCTGGATCGTCTGGGCGCCATGGACTCCCACGGACTTCGGGTCTGCGGCCGATTTCGCTCGAGCAACGGCGCTTTCGATGCCGTCGGTGACGAACTGGACTGTCGAGCCGGACCGTGGCCAGCCGTCGGGCACGTGGTGGGTGACGACGAAAGCGGGCACCTCCCACGGGTGCTGGCCGCCCCAGCCGTCGGCGCGCTCGAACGTACGCCGACCGGTGAGCATGGCCCCGACCTCAGCCTGCAAGCCCCTCAGGTGGTCGGCGCTCGACGCCGAGACGTGGAACGTCATGCCGGATGTCGTGCTCGCGGTGGAGACCTCGACGTCGCCCGAGAAGTACCAGTCGAAGACCTCGGCGACCCCGTCGTTCGCGTCGGCGACGTACCCGTCGAGAGACATCGACATCAGTGCGACCACCTTGGTCACGGTGCAGCTCCGTCGACGGAGCCGAGTGTCGTGGTCGTCAGTTTCATGGGTTGGTCCTTTCTCTCGCGTGGTCAGCTTCCTCGCTACGACCGCACCGAGGCGCGGGTCTCATCGGTCGCAGCACAGTCCGCCCGGCGAATCGTGGCCTTCAGGATCTGGATACGAAGGCAGCTGGGACCGAAACCTGGGGCCAGCGTGCCGTTGCTTGCTCGCTGGCAGGCGGATCAAGCCGTACGCCGGAAGTGGTCGATCGTCGCGCGCACGCCGTCGGCGAGCGACGTCGGCGTCATCGGACCGATGAGTCGCTCGAGGTGACGGCCCTCGAGCGCCTCCGGAAACGGGAGCTGGCCTTCCTCCCAGAACACCTTCCCGGCCACGGTCGGTGCCGCAGCCTCGATCGCGTCGACGACCTCCCGCATCGTCGCGGGCACACCGGGGAAGTTCGAGACGTGCGCGCCTTCGGACGCGGCCCGGGCGGCGAGCGCGAAGGCGCGACCCACGTCCGGCGCGTAGTCGTACTGCGCCGTTCCGCCGTACGCAATGGTGGAGCCGTCGCCTCGCGCGGCCGCGGCCATCGCGACCGACGGGCCCGACGTCAGGCCCTGGTCGCGCCCAGGCCCGTAGACGACGTACGGCCGGATCCCGATCGACGCGACGTCGTCGTCCATCCAGTACACGCGCGCAGTTCCCTCGTTCGCGAGCTTGAACACTCCGTACAGCGTCGATGGCTCCGTTCCGCCCGACTCGGGAGCGGGAGACGAATCGGAGGCGTTGTAGACGGCCGTGGAGCTCGCGTACGCGAGGCCGCGGATGCGGTTGAGACGCGCCTTGACCGCCTCGAGGACGACCACCGTCCCATGGACGTTCACGCGCGCACCGCGCTCCGGGTCGGCGCGGACGAAAGGCACCTGCAGCGCGGCGAGGTGGACGACGTTCGTGACCCCGTGCTCGTCGAGGGCCGCGCCGACGGCAGCTGCATCCGTGACGTCCCCTTCCACGAGCGTGACCCGCCCGCGCTCGTCCGCCGTCAGCACGAGCTGTAGGCGTGCGTAATCGGAGCCGAGGTCGTAGCCGACGGGCTCCTCGCCGAGGTCGAGAAGCGCCTTGAGCGTCCACGCGCCGAGACAGCCCAGCGCGCCGGTGACGAGCGTGCGGCCCTCAGGCAAGCGGCGCGTCCTGATAGACGGTGACCGTCTCGGTGTAGAACTCGATCGCGGCGCGACCCTGCTCGTGTGGCCCCCAGCCCGAGCCCTTTACGCCGCCGAACGGCACGTGCACGTCCGCGCCCGCGGTCTGCGAGTTCACGTGGATGATCCCGGCCTGGACCTCGCTCGTAAAGCGCTGCGTCTCGCGCAGGTCGCGGGTGAAGATCGACGCGGAGAGGCCGAATCGGACCGCATTGGCACGGTCCAGCGCCTCGTCAAAGGACGAGTAGCGGTAGAGCGAGGTCACCGGCCCGAAGACCTCCTCGCACGAGAGCTCCGCGTCGTCCGCGAGACCCTCGAACACCGTCGGCGTGACGAGGTAACCGTCGTGGTCGGCGCGCTCGCCGCCGGCGAGCACGGTGCCGCCCTCGCCGCGAGCCCGCTCGATGGCGCCCAGGATGTCGTCCATGGCGCCCTCGTTCACGACGGGACCGACCTCGACGTCCGGATCTGCCGGGTCCCCGACCTTCCCGGCTGCCACGCGCGCGAGCAGCTTTCCCCGAAACGCGTCGTAGACGGAGTCCTCGACCAGGATGCGCCGCGTCGCCGTGCACTTCTGTCCGGCCGACCAAAACGCGCCCGCGTACGCCGCCTCGACCGCGCGGTCGAGCTCGGCCGATGCGGCCACGATCAGCGGGTTGTGCCCGCCGAGCTCCAGCTGGACGCGGCAATCGCGCGCGGTTGCCTCGTCGCGTACCGAGCGGCCGACGGGCACGGATCCCGTGAAGGAGATCGCGCGCACGCCCGGGTTCGAGACGATCTCCGCACCGACCTTCGACCCCGCCCCGGTGAGCACGTTCAGGACGCCCGCGGGCAGCCCGGCGTCGGCGAAGCACTCGGCCACGTGCAGCCCGGTCCGCGGCGCCTCGTACCCGAGCTTGAGCACGAGTGTGTTCCCGTAGATCAGCGCCGGCGCGAGCTTCCAGACCGGGATCGCGATCGGAAAGTTCCAGGGCGTGATCAGCCCGACGACGCCGAGGGGGCGGCGGAGTGTGTAGAGCCGCTGATCGGCCAGCGAAGGCTCGTACTGCTCGCCGATCGGCCGGTAGGCATCGCCTGCGGCGTAGCGGAGGATCGTGGCAGCCCGCAACGCTTCGAGTCGCGCCTCGCGCAGCGGCTTGCCCATCTCGGCCGTCATGTCCTGCGCGACCTGCTCGGCGCGTGCTTCGATCGCGGCCGCAGCCTTCGTGAAGTACACGGCGCGCTGCGGCGCAGGCAGCGCAGACCATGTCGGAAACGCCTCGCGGGCGGCGTCGATCGCCACACGCGCGTCTTCGAGATTCGACGCCGGATAGACGCCGGTCACCTGCGACGGTCGCCACGGGTTGCGCTTTTCGTACGTGTCGCCGGCGGTGCTGTCGCGCCACTCGCCGCCGACGTAGTTGCGGGCGGGTGCCCCTGTCATCGTGTCGGTCATGAGGCGGGCTCCTTCTGCATCAGCTCGGAGGCACGCACGACAGGGTTGACGAGCGTGCCGATCTCGGGGACGTGGATCTCGACGAAGTGTCCAGGTTGGAGCGTGAAGTCGTCGGGCGGGACGAGGCCCGTGCCGGTCAGCAACACGCTCCCGGGCGGAACCGGATTGTCGCGCAGGAGCCACTCGACCAGCTCGGCGAACGAGCGCCGCATTCGCGCCGTCGACGTCTCGCCCTCGTAGACGATGCGGCCCCACTCGTCGGTCACGCGCAACGTCAGGCGGAAGGTGTCCTCGTCGTGCTCGGAGACGAAGACCGCCGGGCC